>JASEHT010000054.1 GCA_030018675.1 Smithella sp. | reverse complement strand
AACATCCTCAAAGGCGCGACACAAGCTCTGAAAAAACACGGCAAAATAATTTTCACGACACTCAACGGCCTTTTCCCGTTGTATCATTCGGTGGAAGCGTTTTGCGCCGCCGGTGCACAGGAAGGAAATGCCACGTATCGAAGCAACACGTTCGATCTGATGACCTTCCGTGATCACAACATAACGGAAATTGAAGATGATGACGGAAACAAGAAACGGCTGGATTGCAATGAACGGTATTATGTCCCCAGTGAAATCACGTGGCTTCTGAAATCATTGGGCTATAAAAAAATAGATATATTCGGCGCGAAACTCGGCGCGTATTCGAGAAACGACAAACTGACCACCGAAGATTTTGAAATGCTGGTGGTGGCCGGAAAATAACGCCAAAGGATTACGCATCGTGAAGTCCCTTCAGGAAAACGTTCTTGCCGCCATGGACGGCACGGACATCGCGCAGATTCCGTTTTTCCCCTACATCCTCCAGGATTTATGGGAAATCGGAACGGATCCGTCCGTTGTCATTGAACTGGTTCGCAAGCATAAAACAAATTATTCCGGCCTCCGCGTCCTTGATCCCGGGTGCGGGAAAGGCGCGGTATCCGTCAAACTGGCTCAAGCGTTCGGCTGTTCATGCCTCGGCATTGACGCTATCCCGGAATTTGTGGATGTCGCCCGGGAAAAAGCCGCAGCGTTCGATGTCGGCCATCTTTGCAGATTTGAAACCGGCGATATGAGAATCAGCGTTAAAGCAATATCCGGCTTTGACGTTATCGTTCTGGGGTCTATCGGTCCCGTTTTCGGCGATTGTTACCAAACGCTGACGGCTTTAGCCCCCTGCTTGAATCAGGACGGCATCATCATCGTCGATGACGGCTACATTGAGCATCACAGCCGCTACAGTCATCCGTTTATACAAAAAAGGGAGACGATTCTCCGGCAAATCGATGATTCGGGAATGCGGTTGATTGATGAAACCATTCTCGATCAACAAGCAATCAAGGATTCCGACGATTACATATTCCAAAAAATTGAGCAACGATGCCGGGAATTAATTCAGCAGCATCCTGACAAAAAAGCCGTTTTCGAAGACTACATCAGGAAGCAGATCGAAGAAAATGATGTGCTGGAAAATAAGATTGTCTGCTCCATCATGGTGATCGGCAGAAAAATCGAGTAGATTATCAGGAATAATGTCGCGTAAGCGTCAAGTTTGTTTCGATTCCGTCAAATATCTTTCATTGACAATAAGAGCGTCCTTTCCTTATACTCCACTCAGAAAATTATCTTACAAGGAGTACCTTCCATGACGATCAACATTAAAACCGAAGGGCATATCATGCTCATTGAAATTGACCGGCCGCAGAAATACAACGCCATGACCCGCGACATGTACACGAAAATGGCGCAGGCCTATTATAAACTCGATCGCGACGATGATTTGTGGGTGGGTGTTGTTTACGCCAACGGCCCGCATTTTACATCAGGTCTCGAACTGACCGATTGGTCGGAGGCGTTTTCCGGCGGGGCGGGATTTCCGCTTGGCGGTGAAAATGAAATTGATCCGTTTTACATGATGGGTGAAGAACGCTGCCGCAAGCCGCTTATTTATGCGGTGCAGGGTTATTGCTTCACCTGGGGGCCGGAAGTGATGCTCAACGCGGATATTCGCGTGGCGGCAGCCGACACGCGCTTTGCCATGCTGGAGGTGCGTCGTGGATTTTTCCCGTGCGGTGGCGCGACATTCAGACTGGCCCGCGATATCGGCTGGTCCAACGCGATGCGTTATCTCTTAACCGGCGATCAATGGAGCGCCGAGGAAGCCTATCGAATGGGTTTGGTGCAGTACGTGACCGAGACCGGTCAGCAACTGGAAAAGGCGATGGAACTGGCTAGAAAAGTAGCTGCCGCCGCGCCGCTGGGTGTGCGCAGTATTTTAAAGAACGCGCGGCTGGCGGAAAGGGAAGGCGAACAGGCGGCGAAGAAGGTTATTTATCAGGAAGTGTCCGAGGTCATGAAAAGCGAGGATATGAAAGAAGGCCTGCAATCCTTCATCGAAAGGCGCGCAGCGGTATTCAAAGGGAAATAAGCGGATTGAGAGTCATGGTAAAAAGCGATTCATTCAGCAAGCTCAAAGAGCAGGAACGAGAAGCGCGACGCGACCATATTATTGGCGCGGCGGAGAGGGTATTCTCCACAAAAACATTCAATGCGGTGACGGTGCGGGATATCGCCAAAGAAGCGGGTATCTCCCACGCCCTGATATACCGTTATTTTCCCGATCAGCAGTCGTTGTTCGTAGAGGCGTGCATGAGACGCGGCGCGAAAATCGTCGAATTCATCGGGAAGCTTATTGACGACGACAATAATATCAAAATTGAAAAGGTAACGTATCATTTTATAAAATTTCTCGCGGACAACGATCAGTATTTCAGGATGATGACGCATTTTATGCTGGACGGGTCCTTAAGCGCGAAAATGATCGAGCGGCTTAATGAAGGAGAGAGGGTACTGCTGGATCAGTTCGACAGAATCTTTGCGAAAATGAGTAGTGGAAAAAACGTCAGGATGCTTTCTCATGCCTACTTTGCGGCCATGAACGGCATCGTTATCACCTTCAGAAACTATCCCGGCAGAAGCAGAGAAGAGGTTTTAAACCACATGCAGGCGTTGGGAACAATCATATCCGCAAAATTCAAACAGTAGAGTAAGCGGCTGGGCTATCGGTTAAATGATTGGACGCGCGCGGCCGGCATCAATGTTCTCCAGCAACGCCTCCATCCTCAGGAAAGCATTCTCCTCGCTGTATTTCCTGACATCGGCGTGGTCCACGTCGATCATCACGGAGGGGATTTTTAATTCTTCGGATATCCGCTTCTGGAGATCCATCTGCATGACCGAATATACTTTACAGCTCCTGTTGCTCGCAAACACAAAACCGTCGATTCCATAGTGACGAGCCGCCCAGGACATCGCCTTAAACCGGAGCTCCATGCCGTACGGACATACTGAAAAATTCTGCATTCTGGCCAGGGACTCCAGGGGATTTCCGTTTTCATATTCCTGAATAAATTCGTACGATCCTTCGATGCTTCCCAAACAGGATGTATAGCTTGCCGCGATAATGTTAGCATGAAGGTCGGCCAGCCGTGACGACATTTTCCGCAGCTGATGCCAGGGAGCAATGCTGTCCCAGAAAAGACGGTACCTTTCTTCGGGCAGGGGGAACTCGCCGCTTCTGATTTTTTCTTCCGTTTCTTCGGCAAGTTTCCTGAAATGATCGACGATTTCTGGGCGTCCCCTTGATGTTAGAAGCGGCGCCATCTGGACGAAGGAATCGAAAGCGGTTATTCCGGACGGGCGGTGTACGGCACAGTCAATGAATCGTTTGTACTGTTTTGCCGCCCCGCTGCTGTTGCGCAGAGCTTCCTGGACCTTGTCGATATTGAATTTCTGTCCGCTAAGCGTTTCGATGGTTCTTATGAGATCATGAAACTGCGTGACAATATACTTCAGGTCGGTTTCTTTCTGCATTTCATAGCAGAAGGGAATGTCGAGAATAAAATGAGGCACGTTCCATTCCCGATGATACACATCGAACCACTTAACCAAAAGAGAGCAGTTGTTGTTATTGGAAACAAGAAGATGCGGACGCGGCAAACCGAACGTCGGCGAGTCCTGGCCGCCGCTCATAGCCGTTCCGATGTCGATTCTGGCATAGGAGCAGATATCCATGGAGTAGCCGTTATGCTCTGCTTTTTCGCACTGGAGCATCCCGACGCCTTTTGCGGCGCTCAGAGCCGCGTGGCTTTCCGGCACCGCGAACACGACATTATCAAAGCCATAAAACAGCTCGGCCGGTACAATGATGGCGACCCAGACGACAAAAGCCCCTTCACCGGCTCTCTGGTGTAGATCCAGATAGTCCTTGGTCAGAATCTGCGTCAGCCTCCTGCCTGATTCCGACTTCATGAAGCCTTTGGTTTTGTCCTTTTCTTCGGCCATGGCTCTTAACTCTCCCCGATTGTTTTATCAGCCTATCAATTCCGAAAACGCCTCGATTCTTGTCCGGAATGCTTCCACATGTTCATGGTCATCGGTTGCTATCTCGAGTTGAAGCATTGCAATATATTTTTGTTTAAGCGTCTTCATGATGAAAGGCATTTCGAGATACTCGTATTCGCAGAATTTTTCCCCGATAAAGATCAGGCCTTGAGCATTTTTCTTCTCAATCAAACCCGTCAGAAGCGTTAAGCGTTCATCCGACGAATAAAGAAGGGTGGTGCACGGGTGGTGGTTCCGGTAAAAATCTGTGTAATAGGAAACAGGATCGCCGACTTCCCGGGGGACATAAGCATAAGACCGTGCCTGAGACGCAACGTCATTACCCACCACTCTTAATCCGGCATTTTCGATAATAGAACAGAGAGCATCCGGAGGAGGAAGAATACCCGAGACGATGATCTTTCTTCCGCCAGAAATGTTTTTCGCCGGATTCGATTTGGCTTTTTCCGCGGCCCCGTCCAATGCGGAGAGATAATCCTCGGGTGTCATGAAGAATCCTTTCCCGATGAGAAGAGAGAAGTCACCGTAAGACATTCTTCCTTCGGCAACCAGATTCTCCATCTCCAGAGAAAGTTTTTTGATGGCATTGTATAATCTGACGCTGGCAAGAAAACGTTCTGATGAAAACCTGACGCCGAAAGCGTTTTCGATTTCGATAATCAACTCACGGATTCTGCCGGCAAAGTATCCTGTAGAATCTGTCTGTCTTGCGGGGGTCATGGGGACATGAAATTTCAAGAACGGCCGGGATAATCCTCTTTCCTCGAGGCCGCGCGTGATAATCTCCGGCATGTTACGGAGCGTATCGCAGGCGTTATACATGAGAAACCCGTCAAAAAGCGATCCTTCCGTTGACAGAACGAACTCTGTAATTCGCCGGGCCACCGAACAGGTAAACGGTTGAAGATGACGATCGCTCTCTTTGAGCGTATGCACCTGTTCTTTCAGATCCCAGAGAACCAGTGGAATCAGGCCGAAGGAGTGGAGCAGTTCCAGCGGTGGGTAGAGGGGGAAGCACCCCACGACTTTTGCGCCATTTTCCCTGGCTCTTATGATATTTTTACCCACATCGGACATTATTAATCCCCGCAACGATGATATCGTACTACGGCCGCTTCGGTATTTCAAACCTTTTCAGAGAATTCAGTCACATTGAATTGCTCTCATTCCGCCGGTTACGGGTTTTCTATCTGTTTTCCTGATCAAGAACCCGCCACATATCGTCGTCATCGTATATTTTTTCTTCTTCCGCGGCGGCATTCTCAGCGTCCAAATCGCTCCTTCTGTACTGTCCGCTCTGTTTCAATAGTTCGTCATAGTAGTCGTGCTGAATCATGAGATCCATGATCTGATTGGTTCCCGTCCATATCTGGCAGAGTCGGGCGTCACGTAGGGCCCGTTCCGCAGGAAAAACGTTGGTATAGCCAATGCCGCCGAGCATCTGCATAACCAGATTGGATATCTCCCACGAATTGTCCGTAACAAACCGCTTGGCTTCGCTGGCGATCCGGCGGATGCGGGGGTCATCACGGTCGGCGGCCAGAGCGGCTTGATAGACAATTCCGGCGCTGGCATCCATCAGCGTAATGCCCCGGGCGAGCATGGCGCTGACCAGCTGGAATTTCCGTATTTTTTTCCCGAATGCCATGCGGCGATCCGTATAACGTGCCGCCAGTTCCAACCCGGCCCTCATACCGCCGATGCAGGGCGCGGCGCTGGTAATGCGTTCGGGTATCATCATCCGGTTGAAGACAAAAGCGCCGCCATTGAGCGGGCCGAGAAGATTTTCTTTTGGCACCTTTACGTTTCTGAAGGTAAGCCGGCCGGTGCCTCCGCCGCGCGTTCCCATCAGACCGTAGAGGTATTTAACTTCCACTTCCGGGGATCGATCGATAATAAGCGTGCTTATTCTTTCATAAGGGCTGGCGTTCGGGTCAAAATTTGTCCGCACATATACGAGAAAAAAATCTGCGCCTTCCGCCCCCACGACAAAGCGTTTCTGTCCGGTGACTAAAAAATGATCTCCCTTGTCAATGGCCTTGCTTGTTGCGCCGAAAAAATCGGAACCGCCGCGCGGTTCGGTAAGAGCTTCCGCCGCGACAAGCTTTCCCTCAAGCATCGGCTTGAGGTATTTCATTTTCTGTTCTTCTGTCCCGAATCTGTAAAGGCCTTCTCCAACGATATCCGGCATCACATACGCGCAACCGCAGGCGGTCCCCAAAGGCCCGATTTCAGCCATCGCGGCAACCGCCGCCACCCAGTTGAGACCACGTCCGCCGTATTCCTTCGGGAAGCGGATTCCCAAAAGATTATGTCGCGCGTACGTGTCGTAAATTTCACGGGGAAATTTTATTTCATCCCGGTCCATGGCACGGATATAATCCGGATCGATTTTGTCCCTGACCATCAGCCTCGTTTCCTCGGCGACAGCCTGTGATTCGGCATCCAGTAAAAAGTCGTTGAAAGACATAAACACCTCCTGAAAATCGTTTGTGTATTAACCTGCGGTAATAATAGTAACCAATGGTTACATTTGTCAAGTATTATTTAATGAGACCCAGATTTCAGAAACGAAGTGCACTGAAATTTGATGGTCGTAATGAGACTCAAAATTCAGGAACATAGTGAACTGAATTTTGTAAGTCGAATTATCCAATCCCGCATTATCGGGATCAGGAAAAAGAAATGTTTCATTTCGATGTAATTAAAAAGGATTTAACGACCGGCGCCCGCCTGGGACGGATGACAACATCGCACGGCGTGGTGCAAACGCCCGCTTTTATGCCCGTGGGCACGCAGGGAACGGTCAAATCCATGCTGCCGGAAGAGATAAAAAACTGCGGCGCGGAAATCATCTTAAGCAACACATACCATCTTTATTTGCGCCCTGGTCACGAAATCATCAAGAAGCTGGGCGGCCTTCATAAATTCATGAACTGGCCGCATCCGATCTTGACCGACAGCGGCGGTTTCCAGGTTTACAGTCTCGGAACATTGCGCGAAATCATGCCCGATGGCGTTCTGTTCCGTTCCCATATTGACGGATCAAAACATTTTCTGACGCCGCAGAAAGCGGTGGCCATCCAGGAAGCGCTCGGAACGGATATCATGATGTGCCTCGACGAGTGTACGCCGTATCCCGCCACGGCGTCCCAAACCGAAAAATCACTAAACCTGACGGCGATCTGGGCTGATTTGTGCAAAAAAGCCAAAACAAACGACGAACAGGCGCTTTTCGGAATTATTCAGGGGGGATCCTATCTCGACTTGCGCAGGCAGTCTCTGGAAAAAACGCTGCCTCTCGGCTTCGACGGTTACGCGTTAGGTGGGGTCAGCGTCGGCGAACCCAAGGAAATCATGTATAAAATAACCGACGCCATCACGCCCCTGCTGCCGGAGGATAAACCCCGCTACCTGATGGGCGTCGGCACACCGGGGGATATTGTTTTCGGCGTTTCCCGCGGCATGGACATGTTTGATTGCGTTATTCCCACCCGATGCGCGCGTCACGGATTATTGTTTACAAATTCAGAAAATGTTGTTATAAAAAACGCCCGCTGGAGGGAAGACGATCATCCGATTGACGAAACATGTGATTGCTACACCTGCCGGAATTATTCCCGGGCATATTTAAGACATCTTTATTTTGCCGGTGAAATCCTGGCCATGGTGTTGAACACCATTCATAATGTCCGCTATTATATGAGGTTGATGGAAAACATTCGGACGGCGATCAGTGAAAATCGTTTTGAAAAATTTCAAAATGACTTTCAAAATAAATAGCACATTTTTAAAAATGCTTTAAAGAGCACATTTCAAGGAGGACGTTAAATTGATATCAACAGTATACGCAATGGGCGGCGCTCCCGGCGGACAGCCGGCCGGCGGAGGAGGAGACTGGGGATTTGTCATCACCATGGTGATCATCTTCGTTATTTTTTACTTTTTGCTGATCCGCCCCCAACAGAAAAAACAAAAAGAACTCAAGGCCATGCTGGATAATCTTGCTTACAGCGACATGGTCATGACCACCGGAGGCATTCACGGCAAGATCACCGGATTGACGGACGCGGTGGTCACGCTGGAAATCGCCGACAAGGTCAGAATTAAAGTCGCCCGCAGCGCTATAGGAGCGATCATTCAAAAATCCGGTGCAGCGGCTCCGACACCGTCGTCAAAGTAATCCTATAGAAAGGAACACATCATGATCAAATCTTTAAACATCAGGATAGCGATCGCTTTAACGATCTGTCTTGGCACGTTGTATTTCTTAATCCCGACTTTTTTTCCCAATATTCCATCGCCCTGGAATAAATACATGTTCAAAGAAAAAATACACCTGGGGCTGGATTTGCAGGGAGGCATGCATCTGGTTCTGGAGGTTGATACGGATAAGGCCCTGGAATTGATGGTCGAAAGAATGTCCGATGACTTAAAGGAAACGATGATGGACAATAGAATCCGTTTCCGCAATCTGGAAAAAGTGGACGGCGCGAACATTGCCATGGAATTAACCGAGCCGGAAGGGAAAAACGATCTGGAAAAATTGCTTCGCGATAAATATCCCGATCTGGAAATCGACTCGACCAGACTGCGTGAAAGCGGATCTTTCGTGACATTAAAAGTCAACGACCGACGGGCCGCCGATATGAAAAAATTGACGGTCGAACACAGTCTGGAAACCATCAGAAACCGGGTGGACCAGTTCGGAATCTCGGAACCGGAAATCATGCCGGAAGGAGAAAACCGCGTGATGGTTCAGCTCCCCGGTATCAAAGATCCGGAAAGAGCCAAAAATCTTATCGGCAAAACCGCCCTGCTGGAGTTCAAACTGGTTGATGATGAAAACTCTCTGGAAGAAGCCCTCCGCGGCAACATCCCCGAAGGAAGCGTCATCGCGTATGGATTGCGCGGCGACAGAACGACGGGACAACGCGGCACCACGCCTTATCTCCTGAAAAACAGGTCGCTGCTGACCGGAGCATCCCTGGAAACCGCCCGGGTGGAAATTTCCGACCGTTTCGGGGAACCTCATGTCAGTTTGAAGTTTAACGCACAGGGCGCAGTGGATTTTGAAAGAATCACCGGAGAAAACGTCCGCAAGCGTCTCGCCATTGTTCTGGACGGCGCCGTGCATTCCGCCCCGGTCATTCAGGAAAGAATTTCCGGCGGCCAGGCGCAGATTACAGGGAGTTTCTCCATAGAGGAAGCGCGTGATCTGGCTATCGTTTTAAGAGCCGGTGCGCTGCCGGCCCCGGTCAACATTCTGGAAGAAAGAACGGTCGGTCCGTCGCTCGGCAGTGATTCCATCAGGCAAGGTGTTATGGCAACCATGATCGGCGGCTTACTCGTTTTGTGTTTCATGATTTTTTATTACCGCCTGTCCGGCGCTGTGGCCAATTTCGCGCTGATTCTCAACGTTTTTCTGGTTCTGGCGATTCTTGCCGCGTTTCGCGCCACGCTGACCCTGCCGGGCATTGCGGGACTTCTGCTCACCATCGGCGTCGCGGTGGATGCGAACATTCTCATTTTTGAACGAGTAAGGGAGGAGTTGAGGACGGGCAAAACCATCCGCGTGGCCCTGGAGACGGGGTACAGCAGAGCGTTTCTCACCATTGTGGACACGCATGTAACGGGCATCGTTGCCGCTTCTTTCCTGATCATGTTCGGCACCGGCCCCATCAAGGGATTCGCGGTAACAACCATTATCGGTCTTCTGTCCAGTCTGTTTACCGCTATTTTCGTGACCAGAATATTCTTTGATTACTTTACATGGAATTTTAACGTTAAAAAGTTAAGCATATAATTTATGACGCAAGCGGGAGAAATCACATGAGCATCGAGTTGGTAAAACCGGGAGTGAACCTGGACTTTGTCGGAAAAATAAAATTGGCGGCTGTTTTGTCAACCCTGCTGATCATCATCAGCATCGCGGCGATTCTGTTCCGCGGCGGATTGAATCTCGGCATCGATTTCGCCGGCGGATCGATCATTCAAGTCAAATTCACAGAAAACATAACCGCGGATCAGATTCGCGCGGCGTTAAAATCAACCAAACTGGAAAGCAGCCTGATCCAGAAATTCGGTGAAAACGAGTTTTTGATCCGGACGTCGGAATCCTTCTCCGATCAGACGATGCTCGCCGCCAACGTTGACGAGCCTTTGCAAGCGAGTTTCGGAGAAGATTTTGAAATAAGGCGCGTGGAAGTCGTCGGCTCGAAAGTGGGCGATGATTTCAAACGCAAAGCCATCATCGCCGTCATCCTGTCCTGGCTGGCCATCCTGGTTTATGTGGGCTTCCGGTTCGAATTCCGTTACGGTCTGGGAGGCATTGTCGCCCTGGTTCACGACGTCATTATTACCCTGGGAATCATTGCCGTGCTGAATATTGAATTTACCATATCCATCCTGGCGGCGCTGATTTTCATCATCGGGTTCTCCATCAACGACACGATTGTGACGCTGGACCGCATCCGGGAAAATATAAAACTCAACCCCAGGAAACAACTCCGCGAAACAATCAATATAAGCATTAATCAGACCTTGAGCAGAACCATCTTGACGTCTTTGACGGTTTTTCTTACGGCGCTGGCGCTTTATATTTTCGGCGGCGCGGTGATCAATGATTTCGCGTTCACGCTGCTGGTGGGTGTCATTATCGGCTCCTACTCATCCATTTATATCGCCTGCACCATTGTTCTGCTGTTTGAAAATATCCATCTTGCAAAAGTGGGGAAAAAATAATTTGTCTTTTTTCGTCGCCGCGGCATTTACTGTTTTTATTTTGATATTGTTCGCGGGTATCTTTTTAAATTATTTCGGGCTGCCCGGAACCATCATCATTTTTTTTGATGTTCTGCTTTATTCGATTTTCACCGGCTTCGAACAAGTCGGCCTGAAAATTATTTTGTTTCTTTTGGTTTCCGCTGTCATCGCAGAAATCATTGAATTTTTTTGGGTCATCAATGCAACGCCCCATCAGGTGTTTAGCCAGAGAAAATCCATGAAAGCGGCGGCGCTGGGCGCCCTGACGGGACCCTTCCTGATGACGCCTGTTTTAGGGGGTCCGGGCATCTGGATCGGATTTTTTCTGGGAGGGCTGGCGGGAGTCCTGATTGCCGAAATCATTCGACAATACGGATTGAAAGCTCCCTACCGGACGCTGAACAGCGTTATTTTTTCTTTAATCGGCAAAAACACCGTAAAAGGATTTATTTCGCTTTGCATGATCGCTTTTACACTATCGAACATTTATTCTTAGGAGCTGACAATCAACATGGCAGAAGAAAAAAAGAAATCGAAAGTAAAGGAATACATTGAATCCATTATCATCGCTATTCTGATCGCCCTTTTTATACGCACCTTCATTATCTGCGCTTATAAAATACCTTCGGGGTCCATGAAACCGACGCTGCTCATCGGCGATCATATTCTGGTCAACAAATTCGTTTACGGCGTAAAAATCCCGTTGTTGAGGAGAACCATCATTCCCTACAGGCAGCCGAAAAGAGGCGAGATTGTCGTTTTTATTTTTCCTGAAGACCGTTCCAAGGATTTTATCAAGCGGGTCATCGGCATCAGCGGTGACAAAGTGGAAATCAGAAACAAACAAATATTCGTGAATGACAGGGAATTCGAAGATCCTTACGGCATTTTCAGCGACGGCCTGATTCTGCCGAAATCCATGCAGCCGCGTGACAATTACGGTCCGGTCGTTGTTCCTGAAAGATCCATTTTTGTCATGGGCGACAACCGCGACGAAAGTCTCGACAGCCGTTTCTGGGGCTTTGTGGACCTGAAGGATGTCGAAGGCAAAGCGTTCATCATTTACTGGTCCTGGAACCGCGATGAACACAATCTGCGCTGGGAACGGCTCGCACATTTGCTGCGTTAAAACTTTTTTCCGGTATTTTGTTTTGAAACGGAGAGGCGTGAGACAGCATTTCCTGAATTATTTTCATTCTGTAAAAGTCCCAGGGGATGAATAGATGAAAAAAAATTAATTTTGCATTGACACATCAATCACTTAGTTATATATAGCGGCTAACGAACCCTTTTAATTTAATCCGGTGAGATTGAAAAAGGAAACAAAATGAAAACCTTATCAAAACGTATATGCAAGCCTTTTCCCGTCCGGGGAAAGGCTTTTTTTGTAACATTTTTCGAGGTAGGCGAACATGGCAGACGAT
>JASEHT010000053.1 GCA_030018675.1 Smithella sp. | reverse complement strand
ATTTTCTGCTGACAAGCTCTATATTATAGGAAAAAAACACGCGGGAGATTTTATGTTTGGACGTCCGGTTAGTCTTTTTACGGTTTTCGGATTTGAAATTAAAGTGGATGCGAGCTGGCTGATTCTGGCGACCCTGATAACCTGGTCGCTGGCGCGAGGACTTTTTCCCGAATATTACAAGGATCTGCCTCCATCCGCTTACTGGTGGATGGGGGCCGCCGGGGCGGCCGGACTTTTCATATCCATCATCATCCATGAACTGACGCACTCTCTGGTTGCGAGAAATTACGGGGTGGTCATGAAAGAAATAACGCTGTTTATTTTCGGCGGCGTTGCGCACATGGAAGAAGATCCTCCTCATCCCAAAGCGGAGTTCATGATCGCCGTTGTCGGCCCTTTGTCCAGTTTTCTGATGGGCGTCTGCGCTTTTCTTCTTTACCGTCTGGGTGTGTCCGTCGGCTGGCCGGTAACCGTCACCGGTGTTTTAAACTACCTGTTCTGGATGAACATTGTTCTGGCGGTCTTTAATATGATCCCGGCTTTTCCCCTCGACGGGGGAAGAATATTGCGTTCCGCGCTCTGGCGATGGAAAAAAGATGTTCGCTGGTCAACCAATATCTCTTCGCAGATCGGGTCGGGTTTCGGTCTTGCCTTGATTATCTTGGGAATATTTTATATTGTCACCGGACATTTTGTCGGCGGTTTGTGGTGGTTTTTAATCGGAATGTTTGTTCGCTTTGCGGCGCAAAGTTCCTACCGGCAGATACTGGCGCGCAGTCTTTTCCATACCAAAAAGGTGAGGGATCTGATGGTCGCAAATCCGGTGACCGTTCCGCGTTCCATATCGTTGGAAGATTTTATCCGTGATTACGTGTATCAATATCACTTTAAGGCTTATCCCGTCACGTCTTTCGGCAGGTTGAGCGGCTGTATTTTTTTAAATCAACTGAACGCGATCCCGAGGGACGAATGGGGAAGGCAAACCGTGGGAGCGGTAGCCATCCCCTGCAATGAGGATATTACCATCGGACCTGATGAGGACGCCAATAAAGCGCTGGCCAAGATGAGCCGCACGGGCAACAGCCGTCTGCTCGTGGTCAACGGCGATGAACTGGAGGGCGTCCTTTCGCTGAAAGATATGCTGGCGTTATTGTCTCTGAAAATGGAATTGAATGATTGGGAAAAAAGCAAATAAGCGTCGCCATTCCTCGCGCTGAGATGGGAGAGTTGGTGCTTGGTCGTGATGCGGGTATGCCTTCCGTCGTGGATACCCGTGATGCGAATTAGGGAAAAAGATATTTCCGGCGGCGACGCTGACGAGTTTGTGGATCAGAGAGGCATATTCCTGTCTGAATTCGAGCGGTGCCGCCGGAAATAGGAATTTTCAAAGCGATGTGTTTAAGCCGTCAGCGCCTGCAGGTTCATCAAAAGAATCATATCTCCAGTAAACTTCATTTTTCCATTCATGAAAAGGGTTTGCCCCGTGACTTTCCTGCTCATCATGTCCAGGCCGTCCAGGATGTCCATGTTGATGGTGACCTCGGGCTTTTCGGTGCCGTTAAAAACGATTTTCAGGGGAAGTATCGTTCCGTCTTTATGTTTTAGATTTAAAACCATAGTTCCTTTGGTTGAAAGCAGGGCTTTGTAGCGACGGGCATCGATAAACGATGAGGGATCGCCGGTGAAATCGTCCGCGAGTTTATTAAATTTACCGGTTACGGCATCGCGCCAGTCTTTCTCCGAAACATACAGGCAAAATACGGGGCTGTCGACGTTTCCATTTACAACCTCGATGTCCTTGCTGATTTTAAATTTGACGCCGTATACTTTTCCGTCAATGTTGAACTGCATATTGAAATCTTTTCCGTTTAGAAAAGACAGGTCAAACGCGTTCAGCAACTCTTTCATCTTATTGAACTGATCCGGAAGAAATATGGCAAAAAAATCATCGACGCTGATTCCTTCTGGAGCAGTCGGTATCAAAGAACTCCACATATTAAATATCCTCCTTTAATTTTTTAAGTCTAATTTACCATTTGGTAAAAAAAACAACTACAATAGCTTTTTCCCCTTGTCAATTATTATTTTTAATTATTATAAAAATAATCTGGCAAATCAGAAAAAGATGATGTATGGGAATGCATAATTGATAAACCAACATGGCGCCCACCGGAGATATTAAATATTAATGTGTAATATTAATAATTTATGAATGCAGCGATCAAAAACTCTTTTCTTTTTATATAAAATACCGCAAAAGAAAAGAATCCGTTTAATGTAATCAAATATGTAATACTGGTAACTTCGCCGATTAAGAAAAAAGAAATTATGAAGGCCATGATTAACCAAACGGTAAAGATTGGATTCCTATTGTTTATGGAGTGATTATGTAGGATTTAAACGATAATTTACCTCTTAGAATACAAGGAGATTATTATGAGTAAAGTCATAGCGCTGATTTTTGTTCTTGTGCAAATGTACATCTTCCCTCTGTCCCCATACGCTGCGCCGATAGAAGGCCAGGCCCGTTATATCGCGGGCAAAGAAATATCAAGTGCGGGTAAACCCGATATCCTAGTCAATGGAGCGATAGATCTGCTGGTCGGTTCTTATGATAAAAAATCCCCTTTCTATGATCCCGTTTTTTCAGAAGCGGTGAAGCGAGATATCAGACAACTGCTGATTTCCAGCCGTGCCCTTGTTTTAAATGATGACTTGGAAAAGATTATAAATAGTCTGGATGCAATTCTCGCTCTCAACGACAGCAACGAATTAAGCCGTAATACGCTGGCAAAATACCTGAAGCAGATTGTGAAGGGAATGAAGCCGCTGGCCGAAGCCGACACGCTAAAAAAGCTTCTTTTGACAATAGCATCAGCCGATAAAGAAATATTCGCACCCGATAGCCGCGTGATCGATGGTCTCATAATGATGTCCGAGGGCAATATGTACGGACAGAAGAGAACGTCCGCCGCAATTAACACGAGCGCCTTGAGAGCGCTCCTATACATGATTGCCTGTGCGGATTTTTCGCCTCATTTGGTGGTCCAGGGAAAAGATACCGGTATTCCTATTCTGCCTCTTTTGGATTCGTTTGACCGTCCCGATAAAGAACCCGGCACGGTCAAAGACCAGACAGCTAATCTTGCCGAATGGTTTATCGGGGAAATCGTTACCGCGGTCAAGTGGGGCCGCGAAGGGAAACTTAGTGTCAATGGCAAGTATGTTCATATGGATCAGTTCCAGGCGTTCGACTGGCTGATGTTTAAGAAAAAATATGTATTAACCGGCGTAGGGGTTGAACCTCTCAAATTCGACGGCATTGTCGGCATTATTTCTAATGAACTGGTTGAGTCCATTCTGCCGGCTTCCATTATTGATGCTTTTCCATCCATCATCGAGCTGGGTGGAGGAATGACTGTTGCCGAATATAACAGGGGACGATACGACGGCTTTACCGCAACATCTTGGCAGAAACGTCACGGAACGGCGGGAAAAAGACACAAGCTTCTGGCTTTATTTGTTCCGGTCATGGAGTTCTGGTGGAACGCCAAAGACATTCAGGGGCGACTGCGTGTCGGCGAGTTGGTTCATATGCTGGCCAGTTTAAATGAAATTCCTGTTGCCGGTTATATCCCTATGGAGAATGGTGCGTCTCCTGATCCGCTTGCCACATTTAGAAATGATGAAAAGTTGAGTGGAAAGTCGGTACTCAAGACCATTGAAGACAGTGGATTTTTAAAAGCGTTATTAAGAAAACGCTCACCGGATGATACGGGGTTGGCGCCGCCATTGATGGATCTATGTTTCCGGGTGATTGATAAATTGAATTCACCATGGACCATTCCCGATGATTATTTGAGGATGAATCCAAACTATCGCGGCAAAACGTATCTCGATTTTGCTTTTTTCGAATTGGACCGAGTGTCTGCTGCGTTGCAAAATAAAGAAAACAAAACAGGTCAGGACTTCCTGGACAGAGCGTTTGAAATCTTGTTTGTTCCGATGCCGGGTGAAAAGAATTCCATTATGACCAAACTCGGTGCGGTTGTTCGATCAGCCGCACAAATCTCACGGGACCGTGTTTTTGCCGCGACATTTAAAAGAGATCTCGGTAACCTTCTGAATGCGACCGACACGCTGGTTGCCACGGCGGATGTCGAACAAATTCTTCGCAGTCTGAACGCGGTCCTGGCTCTTAACGACCATCTTGATTTTAAAAAGAACACCCTGGCTAAATTTGTTCATAATGCTCTGCTGGGATTGTCTCCGATTTCGGATGGAGATACCATTAAAGGTTTGCTCGTGGCACTGGCTGATCTGGATGCGAAGGCCGTCAGGGATACGGCCGAACTCAATGATGATCTGATCATGATTCTTTCATCGAATATGTACGGTCAAAAATTGGGAACGTCCGGGGTCAGAACATCCGCATTACGCACCTTGCTGTTTATGATTCAAGCGGCGGATGTCGAACAACATCTTGTTCTGGCCGGAATCGACACCGGCATTCCCATGTTGAAAATGGTGGATTCTCCTGATCATCCGTATAACGAGCCGGGAACGGTGAGGGACCAGACCGTTAACATTGCCCAGTGGGCTATTGGAGAAGTTGCGACAGCCATTAAATGGGGGCGCGAGGGAAAGGTAAAACTTAATGGTAAAAATGTCTTTATGGATACATTTCAGGCGTTTGACTGGGTCATGTTCAAGAAACGTTATCACCTCACCTTTGCCGGGCTGAAAATTTTGTCCTTTGATGGGATGTCGGGAATGCTTTCCAGTAAACTGGTTAATCTCTTTATGCCAAGCGCGATTACCGACGCGTTTCCGGCCTTTGTAGATATGGGCGGCGGCATGACGGACGCTGAATACGCCAATAGTTTGTTCAGTGGTTTTACGGACAAATCGTGGAAAGAACGTTACGGAACGGCCGGAAGACGACATAAATTCCTGGCGATAGCCGCGCCCTTGATGGAATTCTGCTGGAACGCGAAGGATGAAAACGGCAAACAGCGGTCAGGAGATCTTGTTCAGGTTCTGGCCGGGTTGAACGAGATACCGATGCCGCCTGCATATGTTGAACTGGCAAGGGGACGCGGCGCTACTTTTCGCCGAGATGATCATCCGTCCGTTATCAAAGCTGTTGAAGACAGCGGTTTGCTGGTTTACTTGATCAAGAAGAGAGGAGAAAACGATATTGTTGTGCCGGCGTTGGATTTGCTGATTACCGTCGTGGGTAAACTAAATCAGAAAGACAGCGCTTCTCTTGAATACAGAAAAAATCGTCCCGATTTTGAAGGGAATACTCTTCTCGATGTCCTCTTTGCCGAAATGGATATCAAGGGATTTAAACAGAACCAAACCGAAACAGCCGATACCATTCAACGGATTCTTGATATTGTTTTTTCAGCGGGCGAAGGCGAGACCCGGAATGCGGTCAGCCGTTTGCAGGACTATCTGGATCGTAGTGTAGGTTATCTTTATAAGAGTCCTTCCGGAAATTAAAGCGGGTACAGAAAAATATTCGAGCAACAGATTATTTTTTCAGGAATATAAGGGAGAACCGTTATGATGAATAAGACGTCAAAAAAAATCGCGATGGTATTTCTTCTCAGTGTCCCATTGTTCATGTTAGCCGGATGCAAAGCGGAAAAAAAAGAAGCGGAAAAAACAGCAATGCCTTTAACGGCGGAAGTGTCCGTTGAAACAAATGAAAAGGCTCCGGACGTAAGCAAAATCAATCAAAATTACGCAAAAGATATTCAGGCCGATCTCGATTCCATTTTAGGTACGTCAAAAAAGTTTGTAAAACAAGGTAATTTCTCGGGCACGTTTTCGGATATCGGCGCTGTCCTTGCCTTAAATGACAACCCGGATCTTCAAAAAAACACGCTGGCAAAATTTCTAAAAAATGCGCTGAGGGGGCTTGCGGCCAACGCCGATATCAACAACCTGAAAGGATTGATGCTGGCGGTTTCATCCATGGAAGGGAATGCCCTGCAGGGAGAGAAGAGCGTCAGTGCTGGCCTTGTTCAGATGATGGAACGAAACATGTACGGACAATTGAAAAGCGCGGCTGATGTCAAGATCAGTTCGCTGCGGTCGCTGCTTTTCATGCTCCAGGGATCGGATGTTGATCTGACGTTAAAAATCCTGGGGATTAACACGCGGATACCGCTTCTTTATTTTGTTGATTCACCGGATCATCCCGATGCGACGCCGGGCACCGTCACGGGCATCACAAAAAATGTTGCCGGTTGGGCTATCGGCGAAATCGTCACGGCTCAGCAGTGGGGTCGTGAAGGGAAAATAAAATTCAACGGCCGGTATGTTTCTATGGACAAATTTGAAGCGCTGGACTGGGTCTTTTATAAAAAGAAATATCACTTCAAGTTTGCCGGACTGACTTTGATGAAATTTGACGGCCTGGTGGGGTTGATGTCCGACACAATGGTGCAGCTTTTTATGCCCAGCAGTATTACCGATCCTTTTCCGGCTTTTGTCGACCTTGCTGGGGGAATGACCGATCAGGAATACCATGAAGGACGTCTTGACGGATTTACGGAAGTTTCGTGGAAAGAGCGTTACGGCACGGCAGGCAGGCGCCACAAACTTTTCGCCTTATTTGCCCCGATCATGGAATACTATTGGAGCAATCCTTATGCCGATGGCCGTCTGCGCAGCGGTGAAATGGTTGCCATGCTGGCCGGACTGAATGAAATTGACCCATCCGAATATCGGCCGCTTAAGCGATGGCGGAAGGCGAACCCCCGGGCGACTTTCCGTCAGTCCGATGCGACCGGCCATAACACGGTCATGCAGACACTTGAGGAAACGGGCCTTCTGACAGTGCTTTTGAAAAAAGACCGTGAAGGGGATGGCGACATGCTGGCCCCGGCTCTGGATTTGGTTGTCAGCATAACGAAATCACTGAATGCCCAAAACAGTTCGCCGGCTCAATACAAAAAGGAGAATCCCGAATTTAAAGGCGATACTTTTTTTGACATTATTTTCGCAGAATTAAATCTGTTCGGATTGAAGAAAGAACCTGAAGACATCGACCGGCTGATTGAAAAGGTTATAAAAACGCTTTTTGAAGTTCCCGACGGAGAGTCGAAAAATTATGTCGCCAAGCTGAATGATTTGGTCGGTGCTCTTGCTGAAGCAGCGAATGATAAAATCTATATGAAAGGCGTTCGGGAGGATCTGGTTAAAATTATTCAGGCGGCCCAGAATCTCATCTATAGCGACGATTTTGAACGAATTCTGCCGGGTATCGACAAGCTCCTTGCTCTCAACAATAATCCGGATCCCCGAAAAAACACCCTGGCCAGATTTTTAAAAAATGTATTAAACGCGGCGGTGCCGATTTCCGACGGCGGAACCATCAAAGGCTTACTGCTCGCTCTCCGGTCCGTGGATAAATCGGCCATGGAGGCCCGCGGCATTTCGGAAGGCATCATTTATATGGCGCATCACAATATGTACGCGCAGAAAAGAGAAAAAGCCGATGTCAACACCAGTCAGCTTCGCTCGTTCTTTATCCTTATCGATAATTTAGACCGCCATATGCCTTTAACGGTCAGTGGGGAAAACACCGGGTTTGATCTCATCCGGTTGATCGATTCGCCGGATCATCCGCCTTCTGAGCCCGGCACCGTGAAGGATCAGACGACAAATATGGCCGAATGGTACATCGGAGAAATGGTGACTGCCGTACGATGGGGACGTGAAGGCAAAATTTTGTTGAACGGCCGGTATGTTCATATGAATCAGTATCAGGCCTATGACTGGCTTTTATTCAAAAAACGCTATCAGCTGGCGGGCATAGGACGAAATCCGATCAACTTTGCCGGCGCCAACGGGATATGGACCAATGAGATTGTTCAGGCCTTTCTTCCACCCGGAGGCAAGGATACCGTTACGACGTTGATCGAACTCGCCGGAGGGATGACCCAGGAAGAACGCGCCGGATTCACCGTAACCTCCTGGATGAATAGATACGGAACGGGAGGCAACCGCCACAAGGTTCTTGCATTGTTCAATCCACTGCTGGAATATTTTTGGAATGAGCGAAGACCTGACGGTCAAACACGCGCCGGGGATTTTGTGCGTCTGATCAGAGGACTCAATGAAATACCGGTGTCAGGGTATCAGCCGCTCATGAAAGAAAAAGTTCGAAATCCCGGCGCCACATTGCGTCATGACGAAAAATTTGAAGGCAAATCCGTCATTAAAACCATAGAAGACAAACGCCTTCTGAGCGTTTTTTCGAGAAGCCACGGTGCTGATGACAATGGCCTGCTGGCGCCGTCGCTTGGTTTATTGATCCGGATTATCGAAAAACTCAGCAAGCCGGACAGCGTGCCGGATGAATACAAAAAGAACAATCCGGATTTCCGGGGAAATACGGCGTTGGATGTTCTCTTTGACCAGATGAACATAAAAGGCTTCAAGAGACAGCGCGGCGCCGAGACGGATCCGGTTGAGGAATTTATCGACTGGCTTTTTGTCGTGCGCGAGGGCGGTTCTCAAAATCTAGTGAGCGGTGTTCATCGACAGGTCAGCATTCTGGGACAAGCCCTTTCATTTCTGCTGAAAGATAACACTGGCGTCAAGCCGCAGGAAACACGAAAGGATGGATGAAGAGCCTCTGATAGTCCTTGTCAAAAAAATAATTCATTTTCGGTTTACGCGGAAATAGAATACGGCTTCGGGGAAATGATATCCGGTTTTAATCCTCGGAACATAAAGATATTATGCCTTGACGGACGGAATCAATTATTATTATAAACCGTCAAAATGGTTTGTACGTGTTCGAAAGGTTAGGATTATGCCGGGTAAGGATAATGTTCTCTCGCCTCGAAAAGTGCCTTCTCAAGAGCGATCACGCAAAACAATGGCTGCAATCTGCAAGGTGGCGGCTAATGTTTTTTCGAATGTCGGATACGCGGAGACCACCACCGAGGAAATTGCCGCGAAGGCCGGTGTATCCATAGGAACCCTTTATCATTATTTTTCCGGTAAGGAAGCCATCTTGTATGCTTTGTGGGAACAGCACGAAATCGAGATCAAATCTTTGGTTCAACAGATCGACCAGGATATCCGCCGTCAGGGTTTTGTGAACCGCGCGATCGTTCCCATTCTTTTACATCTGGTTCTGGAACTCGTAAGCCAAGAACGGGAGAGGAATCGTCTTTTCGTCAGCCAGATCGGTCTGCCGGAAACGATTATTCAAAAACGCAGGAATTTAGGACTCTATATTGAATCAGCCATGGAATCGATATTCCGTGATTTTGCCAATATCCGCATCCGGAATTCCCGGGTCGGCTTGCACATTATCTGGGCAACGGTTCAGGCCGTGATTCACGATTATATTCTCTCCGTGTCGGATCAGATCAAACCGGAAGAATTGATTGATGAGCTTTCTGATATGATGAGTCGCTACGTCTTCGCCGATGAACCGGTAGAATGATTTTTGGATTTTCCTATAAAGCCCACCACGCCGATTCGTGTTAAAATTGTTCAGAAATGAATCTGTTTTCCCTCATAAAATGCCACCATCCAAATCAGGGCAACGCTTTAAGAACGATTAAAATAATCTCCCCATACATCTTGACAATTACGGTGCAATCCATTAGCGTGACACATTAAATTCAAATGCGTCATCAAGGAAGACATCATTGTCTTCATGAGCAAGGGAGGGGATAATCATGTTTGGCACACTGATCACCACGCATGGCAATTTGGGGAACGAACTGATAAAATCGGCGGAACTGATCAAAGGCCGCCTGGAGAATACGATTCATATCAGCGTCGATCAGACGAAAGATGTTGAAGACCTGAAAAAAGAAATCAGTCAGGCCATCAAGAAGCTGGATAAGGGTAAGGGCGTCTTGATTCTCACCGATCTTTTCGGAGGGACGCCCTCCAATATTTCTCTTTCTTTCATGAAAGAAGGCAAAGTCGAAGTTCTGACCGGGGTTAATTTGCCGATGCTGCTGAAGCTTTCTGAAATCAGGGAAGACATGACCTTACGCGATTTTGCCTGCCTGATCAAGAATTACGGCGAAAAAAACATTATGCTGGCCAGCGAAATTTTAAGCAAGAAAGCCAACAGGTAAGTCAGTCTGCAATATGAACCTGCGGGAGTTTTTACGTGGAAAAAGATCTGAATATAGCTTTGGTACGAGTTGACAGCCGTCTTGTTCACGGCCAGATTCTGGAAGCATGGGTGCCTTTCATTCAGGCAAAATGCATCATAGTCGTCAACGACAAAGTAGCCGCCGATCCTTTTTTCGAAACGGTCATCAGAATGGCGGTGCCCAGCGATATGGAAGTTATCATCTCTTCCGTGGACGATTTCGCGAAAAATTACAGCTTCAGTCACGGCAGCGGCAAAAAGACGATCGTTTTATTCAGCACCATTTCCGACGCTTGCGACGCTTTCCGGCGCGGATTCCGCTTTGACAGATTGAACGTGGGCAATGTTTACAATAATGAATACAGGGTCTGTTGTTCATCTTCGGTTTTTTTATGCGACGAGGAAATTTCGTGCCTGGAAAATCTTCTGAAGGAAACGGGCGTTTTCATCGAATTGCAGAAAGTGCCCAAAGGAAGGGCTGTCAACATCAAAGAGGCCCTGAAGGATTTCTGGCAATCACCCTAGAGATGTTTTATGGCCGCTGAAAGTTCAAAATCCGTGCATTTTATTTCTCCTCACTTATTTTCACGTCCGGTTATTCGAGATTGGACATCGCGATTGATAATTTCACGAAATAAGAAGAGGTCATTCTCTTGCTGATTGAAATAATCATCATATCCCTTTTGGGAAGCCTGCTTTGCCTGGATCGGGTATTTATTCAGGCGATGATATCACGGCCGGTGATTATTGCCCCGTTGATCGGATTGGTTTTCAATAATATCTATGCGGGTCTGATTATCGGCGCGATCATTGAACTCATCTGGATCGACCGGCTCCCGATAGGCACCTATATTCCTCCCAACGATTCCATTACCGCTGTCGTGGCAACGTCCATCGCCCTGCTCGCCGGTTCGAAATCCGGAGGGGTTTCGCCGGAACTGATCGCTTTGGCGGTTCTGCTCGCTATCCCGTTCGGTGCTTTAGCCAAACAGATGGATACCATGATCATCAAATCAAACGATGCGCTTTCCGACAAAGCGCTTCAGGACGCTGCGTCAAATAACATCAGGGGCATAGAAAGGAAGAATTATCTGGGATTGCTCAAGGTATTTTTGTCCTATGCCGTTTTTCTCCTGGTTGTTCAGACACTCCTGGTTTCATGGGTGGTCTGGATTTTCCCTCAACTCAATGAAACGCTGCTTGTGGCGCTTTCCTTTACCTATTATTTCCTGCCGCTAGTGGGGATTGCCGTGGCCCTGAATATGCTCAAACTTCGCAATACCGTGGCCATTGTCTGCGCTGTGTTCCTGGTGGTGGCGATGATTTTGGAATTTTTCCATGTCTTGTGAGAACCTTTTATTGCCGTTCATGATTGACCGTATGAGCAGCGCCGATCTGCCGGACGTGCTGTCGATAGAGAAAGAATCTTTTCCTGCCCCCTGGACGCCGGGCATGTTCAAAAGGGAACTGGAAAGCGCTCATTCCCGGTGCCTTTGCATGAGAATAAATTCCTCGAACAGAAATATCATTGCCGCGTATATCATATTCTGGATGATCTCCGGCGAGATTCATTTGCAGAGCCTGGCTGTCAAGAAGGAATACAGAAAACGAGGATATGCCGGCGCGCTGTTGAAGAAAATGAAAGAAATCGCTCTGGAAAACAACGTCGCGGTGCAAACCCTGGAAGTCCGAGAATCGAATACGGAGGCAATAAAGCTTTACCGGAAGAGCGGTTTTGTAGTAAAGGGAATCAGGCCGAAGTATTACACCGAAACCAACGAAAATGCCCTGATCATGTGGGCGGATGTAAATGGCTGATGTGCATGTGTGAAGGATAAACAATGGCGGGAAATATTTATATAGGCGAAGTCGCTCTCAATGAAGCTGTGGGTGAAAACTTTTTCCTGATGAAAGTGAAAGTTGCCGTCCAGTTTGAAACGCCGAAGCCGGGACAGTTTGTCATGATGCGCATCGCCGGATTAAGCGACCCTTTTCTCTCGCGTCCCTTGAGCATTTATGCGTTTTCCCGCGGCAAAAGTCATTGTTTGCTCGAGTTTCTCTATCAGGTTGTGGGGAAGGGGACGCATATTCTGGCGGGGTTGATTGAAGGGTCTCAGGTGGAAATCAACGGACCGTTGGGCAACGGGTTCGAAC
>JASEHT010000052.1 GCA_030018675.1 Smithella sp. | reverse complement strand
CATATGAATCCGCCGGATTTTAAAAATTTAATCCAAAAGCGCTTTGGTAAAATTACCGCTATCGAAAACCCGTAGGTCATCAAGCCCTTCGCCCACGCCGATGAAGCGAACAGGCAGGCCCAGTTCGCCCGCTATGCGCACCACCACGCCTCCCTTTGACGTTCCATCGAGTTTAGTGAGCACAATACCCGTGGCTCCGATTTCATCCTTGAAGGTCTTGGCCTGTACCACCGCGTTCTGCCCGGTGGTCGCGTCCAGAATCAGTAGTATCTCCGGCGCGATTTCCGGCAGTTCACGGGCAATGATTCTTTTCACTTTTTTGAGTTCTTCCATCAGATTGACCCGGGTATGCAGACGTCCGGCCGTATCGACAATAACGACTCCGGAAAAACCCGCCTTGATCTTTGCCATGGCATCAAAAACCACCGCGGCGGGATCGGCGCTCGTTTTATGCTTGATCACCGGCGCACCCACACGCGTTCCCCAGACTTCCAGTTGCTCAACGGCCGCTGCCCGAAACGTGTCGGCGGCAACCAGCATGACCTCATGGCCTTCGCTTTTGAGCATATTGGCCAGTTTGCCGATGGTTGTCGTTTTCCCGCTGCCGTTAACGCCGATCGTCATGATGACAAAAGGTTTACCCCGAGGAATGGTCAAAGGTTTATCTATCTTTTGCAAAATAGCATTCATTCTCTCCTGCATAACCTTTTTGATTTCATCCGCATTCTGCAGATCATGACGACTTACCCTCTTCTTAACATCATCAATTAAATCATACGTAAATTGAGGCCCCATATCAGCAGCGATCAGCAGTTCTTCCAATTTATCATAAAGATCTTTATCGATAACCTTTTTACTGAAAAGGTCATTCAAATCCATGGTAAGAACATCCCGGGTTTTGGACAATCCCACTTTTATTTTTTCAAGAAAATTTAACTTTGCCATAGATACACCTTTCTTATGCTCTACATCAACTCATAGCTACTTTTTGTAAAGAAGTAAATAGTGGATTAGTTCAAATTGACGGAAACAAGAGTGGAAATGCCCTGTTTTTGCATGGTTACGCCAAAAAGCGTATCGGCAACTTCCATCGTGCTCTTGTTGTGCGTAATCATGACAACTTGAGACTTCAGAGAGACATCCTTGATCAACCGGTTAAACAGGTTGGTGTTGGCGTCATCCAGGGCGGCATCAACCTCATCGAGCACCAGGAACGGCGACGGACGGTATTTCAGAATGGCGAAAATGAGAGCGACCGCCACCAGGGATTTTTCGCCGCCGGAAAGCAGATTGACGTTTTGTTTGCGTTTGCCGGGAACCTGGATATCGATGTCCACACCTGTTTCCAGCAGGTCATTTTCATCGGTCAGCAACAGTTCCCCGCGGCCGCCGGGGAAAATCTGGGCGAAGACTTCCTTGAAGCAGGCGTTGACCGATTCGAAGGTTTCGGCAAATCTGGCACGGGATATTTTATTAATCCGTGCGATGGTTCGCTGCAAAACATTGAGGGAGGCATTCAAGTCGGCGATCTGGGTCGACAGGAAATTATACCGCTTATCAAGCTCTTCATATTCATTCAAGGCGAGCAGATTGACCTCCCCGAAGGTGTCGATGATCTGCTTGTTTTTTTCCAGCAAAGCCACCAGGTCGGCAAGCTTCTCTTCCGGAATCTTTTCAAATCCCGAAGACATGGCTCCCAGATCAACGTCATGTTTTTCGGCGACTCCTTTTCTGAGATTTTCAATGTTCAGGGCGGTCTCCCGGCAGTGAATCTCCATCTCATTGCTCCGCCGGCGCAATTCGTCCAGATTCTTTTTAATATCCCTGATTTCGCCTTCTTTGATTTTCAACTGGGCGTCCTCACGATTTTGGTCGGCTTTCTTTTCCGCCAGAAGCGCTTCCTGTGCGGCGAAACCGTCATACAGATCCTTCAATGACGCCTGCTCGGCCTTGATCGATTGCGTTAATTCGGCGATCTGTTTTTCGCAAAAAACCATGTCTTCTTCTTTCGCTTTATTTTCATCATCCATGGAACTGATATGATTCTGAAGCCTCAAGATCGTCCGCAAATCGGCTTCTCTTTTTTCTTCCATGGAAGCCAATTCTATCTTTCTGCCGGTTAGATACCGTTCCTGACCGTCAATCTGAACCCGGGATTGTTCTTTCTTGATATTCAACGAGGAAATGATTTCATTAATTTCCTTTTCTTCCGTACCTTTCTGTAAAACATCCGCGCTGAATTTTTGAAGCATGGTTTCCGCTTCCGATTTTTCCGTGCCCAAGGTTTGCCTGTTGAATTCCAGAACCGTCACCTTCTGCTTAAGCCTGTTGGTCTCGTCATCAAATCTTTCGCGGTCTTTTCTTCTCCCGTTGACGGCTATTTCCCGCGCATGAATGGCCGCTTTGACCTGGCTGATTTCCTCTTCCCAGGTTGAAATCGCAGCAACAAGATTATTCTTCTGATTTACTTTCACGTCCAGATCGGCAGCCAATGCCGAAACGGCAAGATCCAGTTCTCCGATTTCCCGCTTGGTCGCCAGCAGGCTTTTTTCCACCGCCGCACCGCTGCCGCCGGTCAACACACCGTGCGGACTGATGATATCACCGTCCGGCGTGACAAATGTTCCCCGGAATCCATTCTGTTTCCAGAGAGCAATGCCGTTTTCAATATTGGGGATCAGCAAAACATCGCCCAGGAGGCAATCGGCTATCTGCTGAAAATCATCACGGACATTAACCTTGTCCCGCAAAGGCTGAGCTTCACTTAAGTGTTGCTCGCTGTACGTTTTCGCATTGTGGTTTCTCAAGTCAACGGATACAAAGCTGCCCCTGCCCAACTGACAGCTCTTCAGATAATCAATAGCGCGAACGCCGTCTTCCTGACTTTTTACAACGACGTATTGCAGTTTTTCGCCCAGCACGGCTTCAACGGCGGCTTCATATTCGCGAGGCACATTGATATGATCGGCGACCACGCCGTAAAAGTTGTCGCTGTGTTCCTTGTTTTCGGTAATCGACTTGATCCCTTCATTGCACCATTTATAAGCTTCGTGAAATTCCGTCAGAGAAACCATCCGCGACGATTTCACGCTGGTTTCTTCCCGGATGTTCGCGATTTCCTCATCCACGAACTGTAATTCGGACTTGGCGTGTTCCAGTTCCGATATGGCCTGAGTTTTCCTTTCTTCCAACCTGATGATTTCGCCTTCATCATTGTTCAGTGCTTCAATGACCGCGGTCAGCCTGCCCGACAGATCCGCCATCATGTTTTTATCTTCTTCCAGTTCGCGGGTTTCTCTTTCTTCCCTTTTCTTTAAATCCTCGATGTTTTTATTCAGGCTGGAAATCATGTTGTGGAGCTTGGCTTTTTCCGTTACGATATCGATAAACAGAATCTTTTTTTCTTCCAGCAGGCCATTCAATTCCTTATCGGCATTGATCAGTTCCTGCACTTTTTGCTGAATTTCTTCGTGTTCCGTTTTAAGAGACGATATTTTGCTTTGCGCTTCCGCCGTATTCTTTTGCAGATTTTCAATTTCAGCATTCAAATCGGCTTTTCTTGCCTGCAGCATCTGGATTTCGGCCTGGTCTTTCTGCTTGCGTTCGGAGGTGTCCGTTATTTGACGATTGGCGAATTCAATGTTTTTTTCCTTGATGCTGATGTTGTTCCTTGTTTCATAGAGTTCCTGCTGGATTTTTGCCGTCAGTTCCTCATTCTCCATAAGCTTTATCTTCATCTCATTCAGCTCGGATTCGTTCGCTTCCAGATTGGCCTGAATGAGCGCTTCCTGATTCTGTAATTCCACGCGCTGCGTCTGCAGCAGGGTTGCCTGTTCGGCAAGATCGACATACGTTTGCAGAGCCACCGTTATTTCCGCTTCGCGGCTTTCCTGTTTTATATTTTTGTATTGCTCGGCCCGTTTGGCCTGGCGGGAAATGGTATTGAGCTGGGTTTTGACTTCCTTGAAGATGTCGTTGAGCCGCACCATATTCTGCTTTGTCAGTTCCATCTTGCGCACGGCGGCTTCCTTGCGGCTTTTATACTTGGAAACACCGGCGGCGTCTTCGATAAACAATCTCCGGTCTTCAGGCTTGGCTTCGACAAGATTGGTGACATGCCCCTGCTCCACCAGAGAATAGGTACGGGCGCCGACACCGGTTCCCATGAAGAATTCCTTGACATCGAGAAGACGGCAGGGAACTTTATTGATGTAGTATTCACTGTCGCCGTCCAGCACAACCCGGCGGGCAATGGACACTTCATTCAATTCGGAATACGCCCCGGGGAATGGATGCCCGTTGGCGAACAGGGTCATGGACACTTCCGCTAAGCTTACCGGAGCAGAATCCTGGCTGCCGTTAAAAACGACATCATCCATCTTCTTGCCGCGCAGAGACTTGACTCTTTGTTCTCCCATCACCCAGCGGATGGCGTCAACGATATTGGATTTTCCGCAACCGTTAGGGCCGACGATCCCTGTAACGCCGTGGGAAAAATCAAGTACCACCCTGTCGCGAAATGACTTAAAACCCGATATTTCTAAATTTTTCAGATTCATAAAAAAACTTCTTTATTTGATTGTTTGAAATTTGAGGAATTTTAGCAAAAGAATATGGCTTTGTAAAGAGAAAATACAACAAAATGTGGTTTGGCCGCAATTATACCACAATATGTAGTGTATTGATCTTTTTATATTTTTGCCCAATCACCCCGTTTTGCCGATAATTTGTGGAAAAATTTTCATAAATTATTGCTATGCAAAAGGGCAGGGTTTGAAAAAACCCTGCCCCACCGGAAACAAGACTAAAAAAAACTTAATCATTTAAAAGGTTTTCTCCATTAATATCTGCCCGCGATATAATCACTTAACTGATCAATGAGCACATCTTTCTGTGAAATCGTTGATTTTACGACATCTCCTATTGATATAATTCCAACGAATTGGGAACGGTCAAAAACAGGCACATGCCTGATGTGCTTGCCTGTCATCAATACCATACAATCTTCCACAGGAGTATCGTATTTAATCGTGAACATTTTGCTGGCTGGGGTCATAATTTCTTTTACAAGGGTCTTTGCGGAAGTTTTTCCCTTCAGAACGATTTTCCTTGCATAATCGCGTTCCGATATAATACCGGCAACCTTACCCTTTTTATCGAGAACCATTAACACTCCGATTTCTTTTTCTGCCATGAGCTTCAAAGCGTCCAATACTGTGGCGTCAGGTAAAATTGACCATAACTGTTTGGGCTTATTCTTCAGAATATCACTCACCTTCGCCATAACCAAATGCGTCATAAACAAATACCTCCTGGTAAATTCAATTTCTTTGATTACTTTTTTATCGTTATATTATTTGTCATCATCTTAAAAGAAAACAAAGAATATGGCAAGCATTTATATGGCGCCAACATGAATTTTATTCTTCGCGGGTCGACGTAACATAAGCCATAGTTCCGGACCTTGCCCCGGGAATTTTATATTTCTGATAACTTTAAAGCCCACTCTCTGATAAAAGGCCATATTACGAACGTTGGTATTCTCTAGGTAAGCAGGAACACTTTCGTGATCACAACGGGTTAATACCTCCTGAATAAGTCGCGTCCCTAGACCGTTTTCCGTTCGTTTTTTTCTAACTCCTATTGCATGCAGATAATAATGCGGCTCTTTGATGTGGTGGAAATCAAAATATACGGCGGTCATCATCGAGCGCAACGCGGCAGAAGCGCCACTTGTTGAAAAAATACCGCCGAGGATTTCGATCGACCGCAAAACAGGAAACTGGCGCATGGTCCGCTGAGGAGGAAGCCAAAGAGCGGCTCCGGAAGCATCCTGCGTCAGATAAACTTCCCCGTAAGGCAGAAAAAAATGTTTGTATAAAACGCAAAAATACGAATGCATCCAGCGGACATTCGGACTGATCCACTTCGTCACAGGATCATCCGAAAAGGCTTCTCCGAGTATCTGCGCAACCACATCCGCCTGTTTTTTTTGAGCCCGCACGATTTTTATCATGGATCGTTGTTCGCTTCTAAGACGTCACTCGATGCTTCTTGGGAGTTGAAGTCCTATCGGTAAAGTCAAGGCTGTATTTCTTCTCCGGCTTTAAATCCTTCATGAATGGCTTCGATAATCCGTCGGGGACTTCTGGCGTCCCCGACGATTCGGTAAGGAACCGCCATCTCCTTCAACAGGTCTTCCAGATAATTCTCCGATTTTGCGCCCAGGGCGGTAACGACGAGAGCCGCTCTCTCTTCCTGTTCTGCATTCATCTGCTGAAAGCGAACGATCCCCTCTTCAATCGCCACGACCTTCGCACCGAAAAACAATCTGCCGCCGCCGTCCTTGATGCGTTTGTGCAGCCAGTAGCCGTGCGCGGAGAGTTTGGCTACCGGCGGAACGGGCTGCATTTCCAGAACGGTGACCTCCATACCGTGCGCCAGCAGGTAATCCGCGGTTTCCATGCCCACATAACCGGCGCCCAGAATGACCGCCGGACTTTTGATTTCCACCTTGCCTAAAAGAACATCGCGCGCGTCCGCGACCATTGCAGAATTCAAGCCGGGAATGGGAAAGATCGCGGGGTAGGAGCCGCAAGCCAACACAACGGCATCGGGTTTCTGATTTTTAATTTCATCAATCCCGACTTCATGATTGTAATTGACCGGCACGGACACTTTTTGCAACTGGCGCAATGCCCAGTTGACCCAATCCATAAAAGCCGCTTTGTGCGGCGGACGGCTCGCCGAGAGCAACTGACCGCCGGCTTGCTCTTCTTTTTCAAATACCTCAACGAGGTGGCCTCTGGACACGGCACTCATTGCGGCGGATAATCCGGCCGGCCCCGCTCCCAGAATCCATACCCGCTTAGGCGAGGAAACTTTGGTCAACGGCAACTTATATTCACGGCCGCATTCCGGATTGAAACTGCATGTGGCCGATTTCATCTCGAAACTCAGGCGTTCGATGCAGCCCTGGTTGCAGGCTGTGCACCAGCGGATATCCTCCAGAGCGCCGTCCCGCGCCTTATTGATAAAATCAGGATCGGTCAGATGCTGACGGCCGAAACTGATTAAGTCCGCATCTCCCCGCGCGATGGCTTCATCCGCCAGTTGCGGATGATTAATTCTCCCCACGCCGATCACCGGCACATGGACAACTTCCTTGAGCGCCCGGGCGCGAAATAAATTAAAACCTTCTTCCGTATCCATTGAAGCGATGGCCAGGCTGCCCGGCGTCGAATAAACCCCGACCGAGCAGTGAATGGCGTCAATCCCCGCTTCCACCATCCGGGGCGCGAATCTTTGCATGAAAGACAAATCATACCCGCCGCGAATCATTTCATCGGCTGATACGCGTATCCAGACCGGGAAGTCGCTTCCGACCGTCTTACGCACCGCCCGGATGATTTCCAGGACAAAGCGCGTCCGGTTCTCTTCATTCCCGCCGTATTCGTCTTCGCGCTGATTGGAAAAAGGCGAAAGAAACTGATTCAATAAATAACCGTGCGCGCCGTGAAGTTCCACGGCATCAAAACCCGCTTCCCGGGCGCGTCCGGCAGACTGAGCAAAATAATCGATCATCTGCTTCACGCGTTCCAGGGGCATGGCTTCGCAAGGCTGTCCGAGGATGGCGCTGGGAATGGCCGAAGGAGCTTCCGGCTTCCTGCCGATCACCGCCTCGAAAGTTTCCCGTCCGGCGTGATGCAGTTGCAGCGCAACCTTCGCGCCGTAACAATGCAAAGCATCAGGAATACGCGCCAAAGACGGAATAAAGTCATCCTTCCAGATTCCTATCTGACCGGGCATTCCCCTGCCAATTGGATCCACCGCGCATATTTCAGTGATAATCAGACCCGTCCCGCCTTCCGCCCGGCGCGCCAGATATGCCAGCAGCCGGTCGCTGACCGTGCCGTCGGTGTTCCCGTAGCCGGTGCCCATCGGCGGCATCACCGCCCGGTTTTTCAACGTCATATTATTTATTTTTACCGGCGAAAACAAATGTGGAAATGGCATTCCATCCCCCTCCAGAACAAGGATTAACTTTTCGTGAAAATAAAACGCCCAGATTGCCGGAAATGTCAAGAGCAAAGATTTTTTCACGAAAAAATTTTTTTCATAGGCGAATGTCAGCGAATTTTTTGAAGCTTTTTGTAAGACAAACACCTACTTTTCGTAGGATAAACCACCGCCCCGAATTCGGACGGAGACCGATACCGGTAAAAAAAGAAAAGGTGTATTCAATAATCGCTTTTCAGGGGGAACATGTACTGCATCAGCCATCTGAAAGATGTCCCCGCCAGAGAGCCGTAAAAAGTACGTTTGTTGAACCAAGAGGAACGAGGCCAAACGTAGGGGCGTATCCCCCTGAAGAGCATTTAGAGATTTGTTGCCAGAAAAAACAAATCGAACAAAAGCAAAAATATGCTTCAGAAATAAAGCTGAAGACATAAAATAATTTTAGAACAAAGGAGAATTGATATGGCTGAAGCAAACGAACAAAATTTTTATGACAAGGTGTTTCCTGTCCCTGACCGGGTAAGAGAAAAATCTTACATCAAGAGCAGGAAAGAATACGATAAACTCTACAAAGAGTCTATCAATGACCCCGATGCCTTCTGGGCGAAAATGGCGTCGGAAAGATTAAGCTGGTTCAAACCTTTTGATAAGAAAAAGGTTTCTGGCTGGTCTTTTGAGGCCGACACGCTGCACGTCAAATGGTTTGAAGGCGGCAAGCTCAACGTGAGTTACAATTGCCTGGACCGACACCTGGAAACGAAGAAAAACAAGGCCGCAATCATCTTCGAAGGCAACGATCCCAATGACTGGAAGGTTTACACCTATCAGGACATGTACCGCGAAGTAAACAAGTTTGCCAATGTCCTGAAAAGCCTCGGCGTCAAGAAGGGCGACCGCGTTTCCATTTATCTGCCCATGATTGCCGAACTGGCCATTGTCATGCTGGCCTGCACCCGCATCGGCGCGATTCATTCCATCGTGTTCGGCGGATTTTCGGCGGAAGCGCTGCGTGACCGCATCAACGACTGCGGAGCCCAGGTTCTAATCACGTGTGACGGCACCTACCGCGGTTCCAAAGCGGTTCCGCAGAAAGCCAACGCCGACAAGGCAGCGGAACAGTGTCCGTCGGTAAAAACCATGATTGTTGTCAAACGCACCGGCATGGAAGTTCCCATGAAGGAAGGCCGCGACGTCTGGTACGAAAAACTGATGGCCGACGCGGCACCTTACTGCAAGCCGGAGGAAATGGACGCAGAAGATCCGCTGTTTATTCTTTACACTTCCGGTTCCACCGGACAGCCCAAGGGTGTCGTGCACACCACGGCAGGCTATCTGCTGTTCGCATCCATGACCCAGCAACTGGCTTTCGACGTTCGCGACGAAGATATTTACTGGTGCACCGCCGATATCGGCTGGGTTACCGGTCACAGCTATGTTGTTTACGGACCGCTTTGTAATGGTTATTCCAGCATTCTGTTCGAAGGCGTTCCCAATTATCCGAATTTCGACCGGTTCTGGGCTGTCTGCGAAAAATACAGTGTTAACAACTTCTACACCGCCCCGACGGCAATCCGTTCAATTGCCAAAGAAGGCGACAAATGGGTGGACATGCACGATCTGTCTTCGCTGCGTGTTCTGGGTTCGGTCGGCGAACCTTTGAATCCGGAAGCGTGGTGGTGGTATTATAATAAAATCGGTGGCGGCCGCTGCACGATTTCCGACACCTGGTGGCAGACCGAAACCGGCGGGCATATGATTCTGCCTCTTCCGGGCGCGATTGATATCAAACCGGCTAAAGCCATGGTTCCCTTCTTCGGCGTTGTTCCGGTCCTGATGGACGAAGATGGAAAAGAAATAAAAGGTCCCGGTAAAGGCGCACTATGTATTAAATGCGCCTGGCCCGGCATAACCCGCGGTCTGTGGAATGATAAAGAAGGTCGTTTTATTGAAAATTACTTCTCACAGTTCCCCGGTTACTACTTCTCCGGCGACGGCGCGGAACGCGACGAGGATGGAGACTACAAGATTACCGGACGTGTCGATGACGTTATCAATGTATCCGGACACAGAATGGGTACTGCGGAAGTCGAGGCGGCGCTGACGTCTCATCCGGACGTTGCGGAATCGGCGGTTGTCGGCTTCCCGCATGACATCAAAGGTCAGGGCATTTTCGCCTATGTCACGCTTAACAATAATGTTGCGAAGACGGACGAACTGAAAAAAGCCCTGATCGCACATGTCCGCAAGGAAATCGGACCGATCGCGACGCCGGATCATATTCAGTGGGCGGATGGATTACCCAAGACAAGATCCGGAAAGATTATGCGTCGCGTCTTGAGAAACGTTGCCGCGAAGGAATACGGTAACTTCGGCGACACATCAACACTCGCCGATCCGGCCGTTGTGGATGATCTCGTGGCGAACCGAAAGATACTTGGTTAATTAAGCAAATCGCGCGAAAAACCTTACGTTCATGATTCGCGCAGAAAATTCCTTCCTAAAATGCCGTTTCCCTCAAAAAGGGAAGCGGCATTTCCTTTCTAAGATATTCACTGCGGCCGCAATCCCAAATCCGCGACAGACAGATGAAAAATATATTAGGCGGGAATGTTTAATCATCTCATCAAGGAAAAGGTCATCGTCATGGGTCAGAGGCTGGTCACTCAAAAGAAATAGTAAACGAAATCACAGCCAAGCTTTGAAGATTCCCTTGCATAGGATCATTCGTCGCTGTTCAACTGTCTCTTAAAACCTTGCGGCGAAATAATGTTTGACAAAATATATGATTACGTTTTTAATGTGCAAAATGTATTTTGACCCGTGGTCTGTTAATAATTCGTAGGCTACAAAATACATTTGCAGCGGACGTTGCTTTTTGGAAAATACCCGTTTTCCCGAAAGCGTAATTTGCTAACTTTATTTTTTCTTAAGGAGGAAAGAATGAAGAAATTTTGGTTAGTTTTACTGTCACTGGGGCTGATCGCAGCCTTCAGCACATCAGCCCTGGCGGTTGATGTGAAAGTCGCCGGCGAATTCTATGTCGGCGGTTTGTATTTAAATAAAACCAGCGTGGATAAAGGTTATATTGATGAATCCGACAGCAATCCCAGCACAGCCTTCTTTTATCAGAGACTACGCGTGGGGACGGACTTTGTCATATCGGACTGCCTGAAACTGGTCACCCGTTTCGACGCCATGGAGAGAATCTGGGGCGGCACCCGCGCCAACATCTGGCAGGCCAACAATGTCATGCCCGAATACTCTGCCGGCACCAGAAATGAGAGCGAAAACATCGCTTTCGACAATGTGTACATTGATTACGTTTCTCCCGTCGGTAAGTTTCAGGTCGGTTACATGCCTGACTCCACCTGGGGAACCGTTTTCGGCAATGACAGCGCCGACGCCAACCGCGGCATGATCAAATGGGCGCTTCCGATTAAAGACTCCGGTTTTGTCGTTCTGGCCAATTATGCCAAGGGCGCCGACAACAGCTCCAGCGCGGTCAGCACCCAGTCCTGGAATGACAAAGTTATCTGGGATTCAACCAGAACCGACCGAGACACCGATTCCTACCGTGTCGGCGGTATCTACAATTTCAAGGGCGACAAGGCTTCCGGCCAGGCCGGCGTTTTGTTCATCTTCTCCCGTGACGCCAGTTACAGAGGAAATTGGCAGTTTTATGATGGCGACGGTATCGGTTGGCCCTATAAGGCACGGATGTACCAGATCAATCCTTACTTCAAGGCCAACATCGGTCCGGTAGCCCTTCAGGGTGAACTGAACTACGCTTTCGGCGACGCGAAATTTGAAGGTTACGCCTCTATACCGGCGCCACCGGCATTTCAGCCTGTCAATCAGAAAATTGATTCTCTGTCCGTTTTCCTCGATGCCGTTGCCAACTTCGGTATGTTCAACGTGGGCGGTACCTTTGCCTACCTGCCGGGTGACAAGGATGGCTGGGATGACAAAGCTCAAGACATCAACACCGGCGGCATTGACTGGAATCCCTGTCTGCTGATGTTCAACAATGACGTCGTTAACTACTGGATAGGCGGAATCGGCGGTCACGGGTTCACAGACGTCGGCGGACCGATGACAAATGCCTGGTTCTTCCAGGGCAGATTCGGCGTGAAACCCACTCCGAAGTTGGATACTTTATTGTCGCTTTCTTACGCTTCCGCCGACAAGCGGCCGGATCCTGATTTCCATGGCAAAGATTACGGTTTTGAAGTGGATTTGACCGGCACCTACAAAATCACCAACAACCTGTCCTATATGCTGGGCTTCGGTTATCTCTTCACC
>JASEHT010000051.1 GCA_030018675.1 Smithella sp. | reverse complement strand
AAGAAAGAAATAAAAGCGGGCATCGCAATAGCGTTTCGGTTCTCCATGCCGATTTTTGTCAAACCTCTCAAACCGCAGGAAGTCTTCGTGTTCGATAGTATCGAAATGTCCAAAGGCGTGGTGAAGGCCGTCGTCAAAAATACAGGAAATGTTCACGTTAAGACGCGCGCCATAAAATTCAGCGGGAAAGATGCCGAAGGGAAAGAAGTCTTTTCCAAGGAAATAGCCGGTTGGTATATTTTAAACGGTCTATCTTCTTCCTATGAAGCGGAGATTGCGAAAGACGTCTGCGGAAAAATAGTGAAAGTTGATATCAGCGCTCAAACGGAAAAGGGCAGTATCAACGGGAATCTGAATGTTCAAAAGAACATGTGCGCCCAATAAATTAGAAGCCTTGCCCAAAAGCCGTTCGGACAAAAATCCTTGCGATATTTTTCCCTTTGACATTCCAGGCTTGGAGGATGTTACAATACAGAAAATGTCATTCAGAATCTCGGTTTTCGGGATGAGGAATCTTAATGCTATGAAATTATTAGAATCAGGATTTCTCGCTTCGCTTCGAAATGACAGGAAAACTAATTATGGCCAATGTTTTCCTGTCGCGTTGAACAGAGCGCTTTTTTTCTTCATACTAACGATATTCGTTTTCAATCCTTTTTTTACCACTCCGGCATTTTCGGCTCAAGAACAAGCCATTGAACAAAATCCCGTCGCCAATGGATCCGATCCGGCTGTAACAAAACCACAAACCGGCGCGGCGGTTGCGTCCTGGCCTAAAGATACAACCCAAATCGTTGTGAGCTTTATTATTAACACACAACCCAAAGGCGATTTCTTCGCGGAACTCGACGACGCAAGTAATTTATATATCACGGTGGAAGACGCGAAAACCTTGCAACTGCAATATGCCGAAGACAGAATTGTTGTCATCAGGCAGGACGAACAGTTCGTTCCCCTGAGCGCGTTTTTAGATGTTACTTACACTTTTGACGAAAATAAGCTGACCGTCGCCATTATCGGCAAGACGACGGAATCCGGCAAAACCGCCACTGACCTTTTTTCCCTACAGGCGGCGGCCAAAAATATTTACTTTCCAAGGGAGACAAGCGCCTTCATTAATTACGGCCTGAACTACGCTTATGGCAGTATCGGCGGTTTTCAAGCCTTTACCGTTTCGAATAAAGTGGGTTTTAAAACCGGGGATCTTTTTGTTACGTCCGATTCTCTCTACACAAAAACGGAAACAAACGATAACTTCGTGCGGCTCCAAAGCAGCGCAACCTACGAGCGACGGGGTGATCTCCAGTGGCTGGTCATGGGAGATCAGTACGCCAACTCCGGAAATCTGGGAAGCACCGTCAATATGGGAGGCATCGGTTTTTCCAAGGTTTACAGGCTTGATCCGTATTTTATCACCCAGCCGGTTATGGATCTTACCGGTTCGGTTATTTTTCCCACAGAGGCGGAAATCTATCTGAACGGCGTGCTGATCGGCAAAGAACAGATTTCTCCCGGTTCGTTCGAGTTGAAAAATCTTTACTCCTATACCGGTTCACATAACATTGAAGTTCTGCTGAAAGATCCCTTCGGTAACGTTCAGAGAATTTCCTATCTGGCGTATTTCAGTTCTCAGATGCTGCGCAAAGGTCTGCATGAGTACAGTTACAATGTCGGTTTCCTCCGCGAGAATTATGGTACGGAGAGCAATGAATACGGCAACGCGGTATTTTCGGCGTTCCACCGTTACGGTGTTACCAATAAACTGAATATCGGCGTCAGGGCTGAAGGTACAGAAGGCATCTATAACACCGGAATCTCTGCGTCGTTCGCGATTCCGCGTCTGGGTTTTTTAAATCTTTCTGCCGCCGGCAGTTCCACGGAAGGCGATGTTTTGGGCGGCGCGGTCTCTCTGCAGCATTCCCTGCAGCTTGGAAATTTCAGCTCCAATCTGCTCCTACGGGGATTCACCCGCGATTACGCGACCGTCAGCTCTTTGCAAACAGAAGACAGCAAGGAATATGAAGTAAATATCGGCATGGGATTGCTTCTGAATCCTATCGGAAGTTTCTCCGCTAATTACGCGGAGAGTTCAACGTTCAAAGGGATTGATACGCGCATTTTTTCTTTAAACTATTCCCGCTCTCTTTATAAATCCATCAGTCTGTTTGCGACCGGCTCGGCCACCCGCACAACCAACGCGGATACAAATTATAGTGGTTTTGTAGGTCTGAATTTTGCTCTCGCTAAAAATATTCGCGGTTCGGCACAGGTCAGTGGCGGCAGCGGCGATGTGAATACGGAAACTATCCAAATTCAAAAAGACATTCCTGTCGGTGAAGGCTTGGGTTATCGCGCGTCGCTGAATCGTTCGGAAACGCCCACAAACACGACGACTGCCTTAAATCCCTATGTTCAGTATAACGCCAGGTACGGTATCTATTCCGCCAATGCCGTTATACAGGATTCCGCCACCGGAGGCGCCAGCGAAACATATAATTTATCAGCTGCCGGGTCCGTGGTATATGCCGGAGGATTTTTCGGGGTTTCACGACCGGTGAGTGACAGTTTCGGTATTGTGGCGTTCAATAAGAAGGTTCCCGGCGCATCGGTCCTCAACAACGGCCAGGAAATCGGGAAGACCGGTTCGTTCAGCACAATGGTTGTGCCGACGCTTGCGTCCTACGGCCAAAACAAGATTACGCTCGACACGAAAAACATCCCGATTGATTACAGTATATCCGACGTGAACAAGATGATATCGCCTTCGTTATGGAGCGGCTCGTGTGTGTACTTCGACGCTCAGCAGGTGAGGGCACTGACGGGTTCACTTTTTATAGAAAAAGAAGGCAAGAAAACGCCGCTGGAGTATGTTGAAGTATCCATGAAGGCCGGCGAAAAGATAATTACCTTTCCCACGGGAAAAGGCGGAGAATTTTATGTGGAAAATACTCTGCCTGAAGAACAAACCGCAGACATAGATGCCGCAGCGGACAAGCAAAGTTGCGGGGCGATCTCGCGAATAATCAAAGCCGGTGGAAGTACAATCCTGCCCGGTACTTACAAAGCCGTAGCGGAATACGCTGATGGTAAATGCGAATTTTCCGTGAAATTCTCCGACACAGAAGATGTGATTACCGATCTGGGGCCAATGGAGTGCGTCGGCTCTCCGTCTTCCACGTTGCCGATTGTAATCGAACCATCACCGCCCGTTCAGGTGCCTTCATCACTGGCCCCAGAGCTTCCACAACCGGCCCCGGCGCCTTCGTTACCAACGCAAGCGTCGCCATCTGTTCAAAATCCGATACCGCAATCGAGCGTTGTTAGCCAATGGGTGAGAATAAAGGACCTGCGGCGCCGGTTGGTCAATCATAATGTTTTAGGACGGATCAGTGTTATAGAAGGCACTGCCGTAAATCAATCAAATTATCCTATTTCACGGATATTGATTAAGGGTGAGATCATTGGCGTGAACGCTGTAGTTTTAGGCGAGCAAACCAGTTACGCGGGAAATATATTGACAGAAGAAGAACTTACGAATTTAGCCGAAAATGAAATTATTAAGAAAATTTCCCGACCGGAAGGATTCAATAATTCAAATGATAAAATTCTTCCCGATGGGCAGATACCTTTTATGATTATTTTTCCCCGCGAGCCGGCAGGCGTAATTAAAACAACGGTCATGCCAATCGACGCGAAATTACTTCCTTTGGCCTTGAACGCGCAAGACTCTCCGCTATTTCATGTTCCGGAAGATTCGTCTTCCGGCATTGCTCCGGAGGCGGGTTCAGTTACGATAAGTAATAGATTGCGGTACCTATTTTATAGAAATGCTGACGATTAAAGAAAGCCAATCAATATTTTATTTCTACATGGGGCGATCCATTTTCGGATTTCTTTTATATCCTGTTTGCGCGTTTTTGGTTGATGATACCCTGATTGATACGGGAACGAATCGCGCCGGTGAAGCATTTCTTGCCGCATTAGAGAGCAGAACCATCAGGCAGATTGTCAACACGCATCATCACGAAGATCATATCGGTAATAACGCCGCGGTGCAGAAATTATTTCAAATACCGATTTACGCGCATCAAGGCGCGTTGGCGTATCTGGAAAATCCACGTTTAAATGATTTACGCTTTTATCAGAGAATTGTTTGGGATTGGCCGCAGCCTTCGCAGGGAACGGCCATCGGTTCTCATGTTGAGACCGGCAGCCATCGTTTTGAAGTCATCCCTGCGCCGGGACATACCGACGATCATATCTGCCTTTATGAACCGGATCAAAAATGGCTTTTTACCGGCGATTTGTTTTGCGGCACGAATTTTATTTATCTGCGCCAGGACGAGAATTATCTGCAGATTCTGGATACATTGAAAAAATTATCGGTGCTGGAAATAAATACCGTGTTCTGCAATCTCAAGGGGGCGGTCTCGAACGGTAAGGAAGCGCTACTCAAAAAAATTGCCAGAATGGAACGATTGCGTGATGATGTTCTGGCGCTCAAAGAAAATGGATTGCCTCCGGATAAAATCCGGCAGAAAGTTCTGGGAAATGAAGGGGCAATGGGTTTTGTGACAAGAGGTCATTACTCCAAACAAAATACCATTGACAGCATTGTTACAAGCAAAAGGCCTGATCAAATACAGTAGGCGTACCGGATCGACACACCTACTGTATTGATTTGTGTTTTTTTAATTCGATTTGTAAAGAGCTTCAATCTGATCGTTAAGATTCTTCAAAACAACATTGCGTTTGAGTTTCATTGTCTGGGTCAGCGTGCCGTTATCCAGACTGAATGCCTCCGGAAGCAGCAAAAACTTTTTCGGGATTTCATAGCCGCCGAATTTTCCCTTCAGATGATTGGTGATTTCCCGGCCGAACATATCAATAATATCCTGGCGCTTGACCAGGGTTTTCATATCCTTCGGTAAATTATTTTCTTTGGCGTAGTCCGATAAAACATCGAAATCGGGAACAACAATGCAAACGTTGTATGCCCGGTTGAGGCCGTAGATGAGAGCCTGCTGTACAAAATGGACCAGACAAATTTCTTCTTCTAAAGCGACGGGGAAAACAAATTTTCCATTTTCAAGTTTATACTGTTCCTTGATCCGTCCGGTGATGTACAGAAAGCCGTCTTTATCCAGACGGCCGCGGTCTCCGGTGCGGAAGCCGCCGTCTTCGGTCATGGTCGCCTTGGTGTCCTCGGGTCGATTGTGATACCCTTTCATAACATTGGGGCCGTAGATGATGACCTCGCCGTCGGTCGCGCCTTCCTCGACCACCGATGAATCGATGACGATTTTGACCTTGTCAATGGCCTTGCCGACGCTGCCCAGCCGATAATCATAGGAGGCATTCATCGTGGCTGCAGGCGCAGTTTCCGTCAGGCCGTAGCAATCGTAGATGGGAATGCCGATGTCAAAAAAGAACTGCGCGATTTCCGGATTCATCGCTGCGCTGCCGCTCATGGAGCCCATCAAACGTCCGCCCAGGCGTTCCCTGATTTTCTTGAAGACAATTTTGTCCGCAAATTTGAATTTCAGATTCGTCATGAAACAGGATTTTCCTTCAGCCGCCAGTTCGCGTTTTCTCTTTGCTGCTTCGACGCCCATGACAAATAATGTTTTGGCCAGGCCGCCTTCTTTGTTCATTTTCGTCCAGAGCCCATCGTAAATCCGGTTAAAGACTCGGGGAACGGCGACAAGCCATGTCGGTTTCACTGCGACAATATCATTGACAATGGTGGTGGGGCTTTCCGCCAGACCCATGGCGCCACCCATACGGATGATGGCATATAATTCGCCTGTCTGACCATAGGAATGCGCCCAGGGCAGAATGGCAAGGGTTAGAGCATCTTTCCCGTCGTTTTTGATCAGATCCGGATACATCTTGAGACCAGCATGGGTGTTGCTGGTGAAATTACCATGAGACAGCAGTACTCCCTTGGGATTGCCGGTTGTACCCGACGTATAAATGAGTTCAGCGATGTCATCCGCTTTCGGGCGTTCCGCAGGCACCGGTTTCGCCGCCCCTTTCTTTTCCAGAGCGGCCATTGAATTTTCACCTTCGGTCTCGATGACAAGGATATGTTTCAGTGTAGGAATTTCCTTTAAGAATCCCTTTATTTTTTCATAAATTTCCGGTTTGGACACGAAAAGAACCTTTGTCTGGCTGTCGGTGATGATGTATTTCCATATCTGAACCAACTCCGCTTCATACATGGGAACAAAACGGGCCAGACGTCCCCAGGTGGCAAAGGCACAAACAGTCCATTCTACTCGATTATTGGCGATAATCCCGACCACATCGTCTTTGCCGACATCCAGTTGGGCGAGCCCCGCGCGCAGGTTATTGATTCGTGTGCCGACGTCTTTAAAGGTTACCCATTCATAAACACCGCTTTTGTTTTTTGTACCGAAAAGACGCCTTTCGGCAAATTTCGAGACGCTTTCTTCCCACCATTCAACCAGGTTGTCCGGTTTGTCCAATGTAAATTTGTGCATCAATACTCCTTATATTGTTTTCACGTCGGAGATATCAAATCCGACGGAATATTTTAGGTCAAAGTCCTGAGGACTTTCGAAACTTTAGGCTTTTTTTCAGGTAAATTCAATCGAAACATTCACCCGGGATGGAGCGCTGGAAATACGACAGACGGTCAATATTTTGTTGACAGCAAGCGCACTTCTTTATATACCAACCGGTAAAATATCTCATCATCAAAGCGGATTCCTTCGCGGAAATATTTAATGCGCATTCAAAAAAGCGACGAAAAATGCACGAATTGTATGCTCTGCGTCCGGGACTGTGTCATGGGCGTGTGGCGCAACGTGGACGGTAAGTCACAACCCGTGGATCCGGATCTGTGCAACGGCTGTAGTCATTGTATCGCGGTATGCCCCTGTGACGCCGTCATTCACGATGGTCTGAAAAAAGAAGAGATTCAAAGCATTAACCGGAAAAATCTTGAACCGGATGTTTTCCGTGAAATCATTCTCAGCCGAAGAAGTGTCCGGCAATTCAAAAATCAGCCGGTGTCCCGAGAAATCATTGAACAGATTATCGATGTTGCCCGATATGCTCCCACCGCAAGCAACAATCAGGATGTCGGTTACATTGTGGTAACGGATAAACAACTGATCGAAACAATAGCGAAGAACATCTTCACGTTGCCCAGCCGCCTGTATAATCAGACAAAGAAGGGTATCGGGAAGATCTTTGTCAACATGACCGGTATTTCCCGGAACCGTTACATCAGGATGATGAAATATGCCCAGGAGGAGAATGTCCGGAGCGGCAGGGATTTCATTTTACATGATGCGCCGGTTCTGATTTTGATTCATGCCCCGAAATGCAAACCATTCACCTGCGACAACTGCAATATCGCTGCCACGACCATCATCAATTACGCCCATACCCTCGGCCTGGGAACTTGTTTTATCGGGTTTATGAATATTGCGTTAAAATTTAATCCTCGTTTACGGAAAAAGCTGGGTGTGCCCGGTAACAAACGCGTCTACGCCACTCTGGTCATGGGATATCCCGCGTATCGTTTTACGAACACGGTATCCAGAAAAAAACCGGAGGTGCAATGGTTATGAAAGCAATCCGGTGACCATAAAGTGGATCACCATCAGGCGCTTGCTTCATTGATGCACACGGACCTGGACAAACGGAACATCTGGTGATGACCAATAACGTTGACAAAGCCGTTCCTCCTATCGTGTCATGGCTGAAAAAAGTGATGTGAAGCGGTTGCTGGAACGGAAGATATAAAAATTTCCTCAAATCATAAAAAAGGGGATGGGAGAAGATGAGAAAATATGCATTTGCGGCGTTAATGTTGTTTTTGTGTGGTTTTCTATCTGAGGTTCCGGCGCAAACCTCCGGAGCATGGACGAAAATAAAGGACAGCAGAGGCATCAAGCTTTATGAACGTTCAGTGCCGGGGACTGATCTGATGGAATATATGGGCGTCACGGTCATCGATGAAAAAATGGAAGTTATCGGTGAGGCGTTACGCGATATTCCGAAATATACGGAATGGCTTGCCGATTGCGAAAGCGCAAGAGTCGAAAAAAAATATGACCGCAATACGTTTGTTTTGTATCTGGTTTTGGATCCTCCGGTCATCAAGAAGAGAGATGTCGTGCTCAGAAATTCAGCCGTGTATGATTATGACAACGGCAACGCGAGAATAAACTTTTTCGCCACGGATGAGGTGACGGTTCCGGTCGAACAGAAAAATGTCCGGGTGACCAACATGAAGGGCTTGTTTAAAATGGAATATCTGGGCAGAAACAAGACCAAATTCATTTATCAACTGCTTTCCGATCCTTCCGGAGGCATTCCCAGGAAAGTTGCCTACGTATCCATGAAGAATTATCCGTTCGACTCGCTCAGGGATTTGAAAAAAATTGTAAAAGATTCAAAATATTCGAAAATCGCTGCGGGAACGGAAGAGGAAATTCAGATTAATGAGCGTTCTGCCAGTGAAAAAGACATCAGAAGAATATTCGGCAATACGCTTTTAACTGTTGTCATGCAGAAAAAAATAATGGAAGATATCATGGACGGCAATCTGGAGGGCATTAAGAAAATTGCCGCCTCAGGCGGTGATTATGCTGTGATAGAACAGATTGCCAGAGATAACTACAAAAAATACATCGATCGGACGGTTCCGGACCCCCAAAAAGCGGAAACGCTTAAAAAAAACAAAAAGCTGATCACGGAAATTACCGATCTTATCACCACGCACAGCGAAGGAAGCCGCGAGACCATAGACAGCATTGTCGCCCGTTACAGCCGATGATGATCATAGTTGCTTCGGGAAAATTTCGGGCGAGAAGCATAACCGTGGTGCTTAGACAAAGCGCACGTCTCTCTTTTATCAAAAATTTCATCAACGGTATTTACAATTAATGCGGGGATGATTATCTTTTCAAAGACAGGAGACATTTTATATGAGGCGTAATCAATGACTTACATAAAAATCAATTTCAGCAGTAATTTTGAGGATGAGTTTCAGAAGGTGGTTGATGAAGTATTTCATCTGGTTAGGCCGTCTTTCAGGAATTACGAATGCGTCTGGCGTCCCAACATTGATGTTTACGAATCGGCCGATGAAATTATTGTTCTTGCCGATATGGCCGGCCTTAATAAAGAAGAGCTTCATATCGAGGTCGATCGCAGGAAAATAAAAATAGCCGGAATTCGTAAAGCGATACAGCTTTTGCAAAACGCGCGTTACTGTCAGGCGGAAATACCGCATGGACACTTTGAAAGGAACGTTTATTTGCCAGGGCCGGTGGATTCTCAGTCTGCCCAGGCTTCCTACGCCGACGGAATTTTAATGGTCAGAACGAAAAAACTGCCGGTGAACGAAGCGCATCGCGTATCCATCACTTCGGAAAAATAGCCGAAAACTCATCCGACTGCACTCGTGGAGGTAAAAAAATGACGGAACAACATGTCCCGCAGCAAAATAAAAATACATTCAACATACCGGAAGTGATTCCCGTTCTTCCCTTGCATAATGTGATTATTTTTCCCAAGACCATGATTCCGCTGGAGGTAACTGGCAGCGCATCGACTTTGGTTGATGAAGCGATGACCAAAGACCGGCTGGTGGGTCTGATCATGTCCAGAAAAGAGCCGGATAAAGCCAACAAATATAAAAAGGAAGATTTGCATCCGGTCGGGACCTGCGCCATGATTATGAAAATGGCGAAGACGATGGAAAACCACACCCAACTGCTTCTGCAGGGTGTCAGCCGTTTTACGATAGAAGAAATCATCGAAGGCAAGCCTTATCAGCAGGCGCGTATTAAACTGATCGAAGAAAAGGAAGCCAAAGATCTGGAAACGGAAGCATTAATGGCCAACCTGCTTTCTTTGTTCGACCGGATATTGAAACTGTCGCCGTTTCTTCCGCCGGAATTCGGTCCGATGGCCAACTCGATCACCGAAGCCGGTACGCTGGCCGATTTGATCGCGTCCATCATCAATGCTCCGGCGGAAGAAAAGCAGAAAGTGCTCAACATCGCCGATGTCAAAAAGCGTCTGAAGGAACTGACGCTGATGGTCAATCATCAGATGGAAGTGCTCGAACTGGGCAATAAGATTCAGACCAGAGTCAAAGACGACATCGATAAAACCCAGCGCGATTATTATCTCCGTCAGCAATTAAAAGCCATCAAGCAGGAACTCGGAGAATCGGATGAAAATGCCGTGGAGACCGATGAATACCGTAAAAAGATAGAAGAGAAAAATCTGCCTGAAGAAGCGAAAAAAGAGGCCTTCCGGGAGTTGGAAAGATTGTCGCGCATGCATCCATCATCGGCGGAATACACAGTTTCTTCAACCTATCTTGATTGGATAACGGCTCTGCCCTGGCATACATCAACCACGGATAATCTTGATATTGCCAAAGCGCGTCAGGTGCTGGACGAAGACCATTACAGTTTGGCAAAGCCCAAAAAACGCATCATCGAATATCTGGCCGTGCGCAAGCTCAAACCTGATTCCAAAGGGCCGATTCTTTGTTTTGTCGGCCCGCCGGGAACGGGAAAAACATCGTTGGGACATTCCATTGCGCGAGCTCTGGGGCGAAAATTCGTGCGCATATCACTGGGCGGCGTGCACGATGAAGCTGAAATTCGCGGTCATCGACGCACATACATCGGCGCGCTGCCGGGACGCATTATTCAGGGGCTCCGGCGCGCGGAATCTAATAATCCCGTATTCATGCTTGACGAGATAGATAAGGTCGGCAGCGACTTCCGCGGTGATCCATCGTCAGCGTTGCTGGAAGTTTTGGATCCCCAGCAGAATAATACTTTTTCCGATCATTATCTGGATGTTCCTTTCGACCTGTCGAGTGTCATGTTCATAACCACCGCTAATATGCTGGATACGATTCCTCCGGCTCTGCTGGACAGGTTGGAAGTTATTGAGCTGAACGGTTACACGCAGGAGGAAAAAATTAAAATTGCCGAACGGTATTTAATCCCCCGTCAATTGAAGGAAAACGGCCTGACTGCCGCTCAGTTTAATTTAACTGCTAAAGCCCTTCAGACAATTATTACCGGTTACACACGAGAAGCCGGAGTGCGCAATCTGGAAAGAGAGATTGCCAATGCCTGCCGCGGCATTGCGGCACAAATAGCTGAGGGCAACCTAAAATCAAAAACACTGACGGAAAAAGATATAGCCAAATATCTGGGGCCTGTGCGAGTTCCGACGGATATTGATTCGCGCATTACCAAGCCGGGCATCGCTATTGGCCTTGCCTGGACTCCGGTGGGAGGGGACACGCTCTTTATTGAAGCCACGGCTATGAGAGGCAAGAAAGGCCTTGCGCTGACCGGACAACTGGGGGATGTGATGAAGGAATCCGCAGCGGCGGCCATGAGCTTTATTCGCACAAACGCCGAAGATCTGGGCATCGATTCTGAATTTTACGATAATATGGATATTCATGTGCATGTGCCGGCGGGAGCGATACCCAAGGATGGCCCGTCTGCGGGCGTTACGATGCTGACAGCGCTTACGTCGCTTCTGACCAAACGCAAGGTGAAAAAGAATCTGGCCATGACCGGTGAAATTACCCTGCGCGGCGCGGTATTGCCGGTCGGCGGGATCAAGGAAAAAGTTCTCGCGGCTTACCGCGCGGGAATCAAAACGATTCTGCTCCCCGAATGGAACCGGAAAGACATCGAAGATATTCCGGTCAATGTGCAAAAAAACATTTCCTTTCATTTTGTCAAAGATATGATGGAGGTCATCAAGCTAGCATTGGAGCCGGTCAAGGAAAGACGAGTAAAAAAGAAGGTTCCGCAAAAGAAAGCATCAAGCGCGTCGGCGAAGAAACGGACTTCCGGATCGCCGGGTAAAGTCAAATAAAAAGGAAAACCGCATTCCTGTTGCAGCCATTGCGTTTGCGGCATACATAGAGCGATGAAAAACAGCATAAGTGTTATCATCCCTGTATATAACGGCGCTGCTTACCTGCCATCGGCAATCAAGAGCGTTTTGACCCAGACAAGCCCTCCGGATGAAATATTCGTGGTGGATGGGCCTTCTACGGATGCCACACCTGAAATCGCAAAATCCTTTCAAGGGGTACGCTACCTTCGTCAGCAGGGAGAGGGCTTGGCGGAGGCCAGAAATCTGGGACTGTCGCAGGCGGGTGGAAATCTGATCGCTTTTCTTGATTGTGACGATTGGTGGGAACCGGATAAACTGCAAAGGCAATTGGCACGCCTCAATGATCAATCCGATTCGTTCGGTAATCTCACATGGGTTAAGCTTTTTCTGCATCGGCTGGAATCTTTACGTCCGGGTTTTAAAATAGACGCATTCAAGACAGGGCAGCCCGGGTTTACTCCCGGAGCGTTAGTTGCAAGACGCTCCCTGTTCGACCACGTGGGTTATTTCAACCCAAAATATAAGATAGGTTGCGATGCCGACTGGTTTGCCCGCGTACAAGACGCCGGATTCCATTTGGACGTTATTCCTGAAGTTTTGTTGCAT
>JASEHT010000050.1 GCA_030018675.1 Smithella sp. | reverse complement strand
TTTTTTATCAGCCTGTAAATAATCGTTGGATTTCAGCCCATGATTCATATATAAGAACAAAAACTGATACAATCATCTTATTCTGGAGGGTTTCATAAAAGTGAAAGAAGCCACTGTCTTTTCCCCCAATAAAGCCCGTATCCCGAAACAAAAACGGGGAATTGAAACAAAAGAAAAAATAGTCAAATCCGCAACAAAGTTATTTACCGAGAAGGGATACCATCAAACCAACGCACAGCAGATTGCCGCCTCGGCTAAAGTTGCCAAGGGAACCTTTTACAGTTATTTCAACAATAAAAAGGAAGTCTTTGCAGAAATAATCGAATGTATTTTTCGAAATATTTCTGAAAAAGTTTTACTCAATTTTGAACTCAAAACTTATAAAAACCCCGCGGACACTTACAAAGAAGCAAAAAATCTGGCGCAGTTGATAATTAATCAAACGCTATCCGAATACAAACTTAACCATAAACTTCTCAAACAAATACTGGCCATGGCGTTACTGGATAAGGAAATAGAAAAAATACGCCGTCAGGAAGAAAAGAAAATAATAAACCTGCTGATTTTATATATGCAGACATATAAAGAGCATATTCGCACATCCGATTTTGAGGCGGCAGCTCTAATACTACTCAAATTTGCCGAAGAAATGATGCATCAAATCAAATTCAAAAGCTCCGGAATCGAAAACAAGCGGTTGATAAAGGAAATTGAAGATATGATCTGCCGGTATCTGCTGCCGGAAAATTAATCCCCTCATGCGGGGCGATGGAATCTTTCTAATGGTTTCGCCGCCCCTCCATTCAGACTTTTTGGGGCTTTGTCATAACTATCTGATGAAATTTGTCCAAATCCGCTCTTCTGTTTCCGGCGGTGCAACGCCTGCCTCTTTACCCGCCTGAATTGATTTCAGAAGCCATGCCATATTCCGTCCCAGCATCCGCATGGTTTGCAATCCCTCCAGATCCTGCAGCACCTCTTCGGGCGCATTTCCGTGAACCATATTCCAGTACTGCGACGAAACAACCGGCATATTGCTGATGGTAAAATATTTATTCAACTGGTCAAACGCCGCGGTTGCGCCGCCCCGGCGACAGGCAACAACTGCCGCGCCGGGCTTGTAGGCAAAAACATCGCCGCCTGCGAAAAAGCACCGGTCGAGGAATGAGGTGATGAATCCGGAAGCGCCCGCATAATGCACCGGAGAGCCGAAAATAAAACCGTCCGACTTTGCAGCCTTACCCAACGCGATATTGACGGCATCATCGTCGAACACGCATTGCCCCGTGTCCAGACATTTTGCGCATGCCGTACAGCCCCTGATCGGTTTTGTCCCGATAAAAAATATTTCCGTTTCAATACCCTGCCCCTTCAATTCCTTTTCCACCTCACTTAAAGCCGTATGGGTGCATCCTTTCTTGTGAGGACTTCCATTGACCAATAATACGTTCATTTTACCAACCTCCGGATTCTGTGTTCTCGTGCTGCTTTTGTGCTCCCTGCCTGATGACTGCATTCAGTATTGCTATCGGGGAAATCCTACAGCATTTCATGTCCGATGAAAAGGAACGAAACGGTTTTTCCGAATGCAATATTCATAAAGTTTTCGATACGGTCTCTCGTGTAAAATTAGAATATGATTCAGCTATAATAATTTTATGCTTGCATCTTTCCGCGACGCAAATTATAATTTCGCCGCTAATCCACTTCCCTAATAAGGAGAAAATTCGCTATGAACGTCAAAGGCATCATTTTCAATACAGGAAAGTCCACGATTATTTCTGTTTTCGGAGAGGCGCCCTGGAACGCCTTCATGACCAAACTGGTATCGAAAGACAAATTTTTCGGCAACATCATTATGTCCATTACGCCGATTCCGATTGAAAAGTTTATCTTTTTTCTTGATGAGCTGGTCAGGGAATTTTTCAACAACGATTACATGCAGTATGTGACGTTCGGCAAGGTGGCGGCCCAGTTCGCTCTTTCCGGGGAAGGCCTGTACAAGTCTTATATGCTCACCAAGGATATCAAGCCTTTTGTCGAATCGGTGATGCCCAAGTTTTACGCCACCTATTTTGATGAAGGCGTGGTGACCGGAAGCCTGGAGGGCAATATGGCGCATATCACAATCACCGGACTGCCGATAAAACATAACTATTTCGAATTTCTGATTATGGGTTATTTTCAGAAAGCGCTCAAAATTTTCGGCAAGAAGGTTTCGGCCAAAAGGGTCCGGAGTTTGGCTGCCGGCGATAATGACGTTCATTTCACGTATGAACTCAAAGATGCGTAAGCGCTCCTTATCTTTCGCGAAATACTCTGTTCTTCCTGATTAACGGGCCGCTATAGCCGCCACCTGCCGCACCTGCGCCTTTAAATTCTCCACATAGGATTCCCGGGGCTGGAGAATCGTGCCTTTTTCGTCGTATTCCTTCGTTGTCATGATCTGCACGGCAACATCCATGTCGCCGTTTGCCGCGTCGAGACAGGTTTCGATCAGTTTGCGGTACCGGGGCGTCGCTTCCAGAGATTGCCGCAAGAACCCGGTCGCGTCGTCATCGGTAAAAACCCACATGTGTCCCATGCCGAGGAGTCTGGGTTGAAGCCGGATAAGCTTCTCCAGCGATGCGACATAGTCGTCGTAAGAGGACAGAAACTCGACCTGCACGTCGCTGTCTTTGTCGCCCTCGGGAATCCCGCAGGCTTCTCCGGCAAACAAAGCGCGGATTTCCGGGATGAAAAACGCCAGCGAATCGCCCGTGTGTCCCGGCACCTCGTAAACCTCGCACGTTATGCCGCCGAGATCAAACCGATCGCCTTCTTTAAGATCGAATTCGAAATCCACCGCCTCGATACGGACATCCTCTTCACCGACGATTTCCTGAAAAAGAAGTCTTTGAAGTTCGCTCAAAGCGGTCATCCGATCAAGAACGGATTGCTTTTTCATCAGATGGCCTACCCGCCCGGCAGCTCCGACCTTAAGAAAAGGCAGTTTTCTTTTGAGATACGGAATCGCCCCCAGATGGTCGAAATGGGAATGCGTTGCAAAAACATAGTCCAGAGCGTTCTGATCACCGAAAATTTTTACCAGCGAAGCGACGTAGGCCGGTCCCATCATGTTGATACCGGTATCAATCATCAGATTCTTTTCTGTGCCCTTGATGATATAGGCGGGATAAAAATGCTTCCCGCCCACCGAAATCCACTTGCCGATATCGCCCTGGGCCTTGATTTTCATATCTAGTCACCTTGATTGGCTTCACAAAATCGGGGCGCGGCCATCTTTCAGGACGCGCTCAGGCATGTTTTTTCTCCGGCGGTTTAATCATGGCGAGAATGACGACGGCGATCACCAGCACGGCCGAGGCAGTCACGAACGGAACGAGAAAGGAGCCGGTCATGGCCTGAAACCTGCCACCCAAATAAGGGCCGAAGAAACCGGCCACGCCCCACGCGGTAAAGAGTAATCCGTAGTTGGAACCCTGCGCGGTCGGGCCGTAGTAGGTGAGAAGCGTCGAAGGAAACAGCGTAAACATCGCGCCGTAGTTCCAGCCGATAACACCGGCGACGATCGCCAGAAGCGCGGCGGATTTGCCCGCCGGAAAGAGCAGCAGCATGGCGACGACCTGAAGCGAAAACAGCACGACGAATAGCTTTTTGGTACCGATTTTGTCGGCCACCGGTCCGATCAGAACCCGGACCAGGGCATTGAAAATTGCGAGCACACTGGGCGCGCCAGCCGCCGTCAGGGCGATATTTTTGGCAACGTCCTCGGGAATGACGGCCGCAATGTCCAGACCTTCTTTGATTTTGTAGGCGATGGTCATGGCATCAATTCCATGGCGGGCGATGAGTCCGATAACCATAAGGCCGGCAAAGGAGCCGCAGAAGTAGGCGACCCACAGAAGCCAGAACTGGGCGGAGCGTTTTGTTTCTTCATAAGTATAATCTCTGTATTCCTTGCGGGCGCCGGAGCTGTCTAGGTTGGCGGGCGGATTCCAGCCCTCGGGTTTATATCCCGCCGGCGGAACTTTCAGGCACAGGGAAGCCAGTACCACCATGATGCCCATGGCAACTCCGACGTATTTGAAAACGGGAAGTGCGCTGCCGAAATGATTAATCATCACGGTGGCAAGCGGCGCCATGATGAACGAACCGAGGCCGAGGCCGACAACCGCGAAACCGGTGGCCATGGCACGGCGATCGGGCCACCATTTGGGCGCCGTGGCAATCGGCGGCAGGTAAACGCAACCGCCGCCTAAGCCCGCGATCACGCCGTAATACAGATAAAGAAGATAAAGCGGGGTTCGACCGGCTTCCCGCGCGGCGTCACCGCCTGCGGCTATGACGGCGGGATCGGGCGGCGTAATGGTGGAGACCATGAAAAAACCCAGGGACATGATTACACCGCCGATGAGAACGACTCTGCGAGGACCAAATTTGTCGCTGAGCCTTCCGGCGGGAAATGTCATCAGGCCGAAAAGCAGGCATATGATAGCGTAGGCCATGGCGACTTCGGGAACGCTCCAGCCGAACTGCGCCTGAAGGGGTTTAATGAAAACACTGAAAGCGTAAAGCAACATGCCGCAGGTGGTACTGCCCAAAAGACCACCGAGCAGCGGGATAAATCTTGGAAAAGAAGTTGGTGTTTGAGACATTAATTCACTCCCGTTTTTATTTTTTAACCTTTCGCGGATCTTTAATATTTTTATTATATCTCTTAAATTTACAGAAAATATGAACGCTGATTATTACCGGGCAATCTATAGACTTTTCATCTTTTAATCAAATAAAAAATGTGTGTCGTCATGATTGGCTTTAGGGCTTAACATAAGAAGCAGACGAGAGAATCTTTTTCAATTTGGGGAAATTTTTCAGCACGCTGATGACTGTTTTCAGGATTCTTTGAGGAGGCAACGCCTTTGATGTGCCGGGACGTTGCTTATAAGCAACCGGAATATAACCGATATTGCCGCCGCCGAAGATTGTTCTCAAGGCCAGTTCGGAACCTATCAAAGATTTATTAACCCACTCTTCAGCAGATAACCTGTTCATGAGTTCTCTGCTGTAAATTCTAAAACCGCTGTCGGCGTCTTCCAGATAAACATGAAAATATTTTTTCAAAACAAAATTATACGCGATGGTCAGAAAACGGCGATATAAGCGATCCGTCCTTTCCGACCTTACGCCGATGACCAGCGAATATTTGTCGCGAATTGCATATAACTTCCAGAAATCATCGAACTCAAATTTAGCACCTGTGTCACTGAAAAACATGTAAGGATTTTTCACGATTTTCATCGCGTCCTTTAACGCTTTCGCGTAGCCTTTTCTTTCGCTGCCGGTTGAATGGATGACACCAAAATCACGAACATATTGTGAAATGATTTCTTTTGTTCCGTCGGTGCTGCCGTCCTCGGCAATGATAAGCTCCGAGCCGGGCAATTTGGACAAAATCTTGCTTTGGATACTCAAAATCTCGTCCTCAATGGTGGCGGCTTCGTTGTAAACGGTTATGATGACGGAAACAGGGTCATTATGGGAGCAATTCGTCATTTTTCACCTTTATGTTTCAAACGGAACGCGGAACGGATTACTTGATCGCCCTTATATAAAGATGGGCGTCCGCCGGATTTTGAAAACGATCCCGGGAAATTCCGCGGGCAAGAAAAATCTGATGATTCTCATCATGAATCTCGCTGAATCCGATTTCGCCGAGATGCCGGAACAAATCATCTTTCAGCCAGGCGCATTTGTGTTCGTCTCCCGACCATCTCTGCCAACCCCAGAAAGTCGCGTAAACGTGTTCTTTGGAAAACGGACTTTTCTCCGGCGCTCCGTGCGTAATGTGATAGAGGTATTCGCTCCATGTTTTAATATCCGGAATATCAAAAAGAAACTCTCCGCGCGGCGATAGCAGTTTGTGAATGTGTTTCAGCGACTTGGTAAATTCCGCAAAGCGCAGATGCTCCATTAACCCCACGGCAATGATCTCGGAAAGTGAATCTTCTTGGAGAGGGATCTCCCATATCTGACAGTTGAAGTCCAATTCCACGCCGGGCTGGGCGGTGACGTCCTGATGCAGATACCCCGGCGTCGGCCTCTGCCCGCAGCCCAACTCAAGTTTTGTTTTCTCTTCAAGCGATTTTTTCGACATGTTGTTATTAAATTTATGAGCTTGATAAAAATTATTTGCGACGAGCTCCCTTTGTTCCCTTTTTCAAGCGCTCGCCTAAAGATTTCATCATGATATGGCTTATGATGGAATGAATATCTTCGGTGACTTTCATATCATCACATTTTACATGGATAGAGTACTTGGTGGTCTTTTTCAGTTTACCGCCGTCATAGCCGCAAAATCCTATTGTTGTAGCGCCATTTTTATTGGCGTATTCAATCCCTTTGATAATGTTTTTAGAGTTGCCGCTGACGGAAATGCCGATCACAACATCGCCGGGGCGCAAAAAGTTTTTTAACTGCTCCTTAAAAATCGCGTCATAACTGATATCATTGGCGATGGCGGATAGGGACGGAATATTGTCGTTAAGACACATGACCTTGAATTTCTTGGCCATGCCGGATGATGCGCCTTGATTGAAATCGCATACGATGTGGGATGCCGTTGTTCCGCTGCCGCCGTTGCCCATTGTGAATATGGCATTGCCGTTATCTTGGGCGGACTTCAGCACATTGACGATTTCATTGATTCGCGCGACATCCAATGCGGCCAGTCTGCTTTCCAGCAGTTTTAAATATTCTTTGATGTTTGATGTAAAATCAACCATGTCCACAAACCTCATTTTCCAGATTATAAATCACTTTAGTTCCCAGGTTGTCAAATTTGAATTGATACTCCTTCAGGTCTTGCAATGATTGTCTTAATTTATCCTGATGTGTCCGTTCGCAATAGAACATTAAAAAACCGCCGCCGCCGGCGCCAAGCAGTTTCCCGCCGCCGGCGCCGTTTTTCCTTGCGAGATTATAATAGTAATCTATTTTATCATCAGATATTTTTGGCGACAGATCTTTCTTCAGGTTCCAGCCTTCGTCCAGTATCGCGCCAGTATCATGCAAATTCCCGGCGCAAAGGCTGTCTTTCATGTTTCTGGCCAGTTCGGTCATCCTAATAATGTTCCTGAATGTTTTTTTGTCGGATATCATGTTGCGTTTCTGATCGCTGAGAATTTTCCGTGCCGGCCTCGCTCCGCCCATGTAAAAAAAAAGAAAGCTGTTTTCAAACTCGCGATATTTATTCTCGGACATCATAACAGGCTCAACATTAACCGTATTATCCGAATAAAATGTTATGAAGTTTAATCCTCCAAAGGCGGCAGCATACTGATCCTGTTTGCCGATCGGTTCATTCAAGATATCAATTTCTATTTCACAGGCTTCTTGGGCCATGGTTTCCTTCGCGGGATTTTTACCGCAATAAGCGTGTAAAGCGTTCAGCAAGCCGACGGCAAACGATCCCGACGATCCCAGACCCGTTCCGGCGGGGATATCCGCGATGGAATTGATATCTATTCCATTAATGTCGAATTTCCTGAGCGCTTCACGCACAATCGGGTGTTTGATTTTACTCACATGGTCAACCAATTCCGTTTTAGAGTATTTCACCTGAATTCTTTTGTCGAAAAAAGGGTGAACAAATATAAACATGTATTTGTTGATCGTCGTGCTTAATACGCAGCCGGAATGCTTGCTGTAAAACTCTTTTAAATCACTGCCGCCACCTGCGAAACTGATTCTGAAAGGGGTTCTTGTTCCGATCATTTGAATGTCTCTTTCATTCTAATATAGGATCAACTGATATTTTGCTCCGAGCGATTATCCGGATTCAAGCGCTCGTAATCATCTATAATAAAATCAGCTGCTTCTTTCAAATTGTCAAAAATAAAATCAGGAAGGCAGTCATATTTGCCGTCTTTTCCGGCATAGCCGGTTCGGACAAGTATCGTCTTTAATTTAGCATTTTTGCCGGTCATGATGTCGACAGTCGTATCTCCAATGATGAAAGAGTTTTCTCTATCGATATTGAAATCTCGTTCGGCCTGCAAAAGCATTTCGATGTCCGGTTTCCTGCAGACGCATTTTACTTTATATTTTTTGTCTTCCCCTTCAAATCCCCGATCGGGATGATGAGGGCAATAATACATTTTTTCGATAAAAGCATGCTTTTCGCCTAAAAGTACATCTAATTTTTTATGGATCCGGGCAATATCTTTCTCTGAACACAAACCTCTGGCCACGACAGACTGGTTGGTCACGATGATTGTCAGATAATCCGACGCATTCAATTTCTTGATGGCTTCTCCCGAGCCGCCTATCAGTTTCAACTGTTCAGGCCGGTGGAGCAAATTTACCTCTTCATTAATGACACCGTCCCTGTCCAGAAAAACAGCCTTCTGTTTATGGAAAAGGCTGCGGCGGTGCACCTTACCGCTCAGAATGTCGTTTTCAACTTTTTTAAATCTTTCCGGTGATCCGGCATCCTTTACATATTCAGGCGATCGGTAAGCATAAAGGACTTTTCCTTTCTCGATAAGAGCCGGAAAAACATCAGCACCAAAATCCAATTTTCGTCCGCTATTCATGAAACGATGAATCTCCGGTTTGAGAATGTATATGCCGGCGTTTACCAGGTTTTGATACAACTCGCCGGCGGGATGCGGTTTGGGAAAAAAACGGTTTATTTTATTGGAAGCATCCGTTTCCAGTAAATCGCTGTCAAAGGGATGGTCGTTGGGATGAACCAGCAACGTCCCCATGCCGCCGGACGCATGGTGAAAATCAGCCATTCTGTTTAAATCAATATCGAAGATGATGTCTCCATATAAAACCAGAATATCCTCAGCGTCACCAAATAGCGGCGCTGCGTGTTTAAACGCCCCGGCGGTTCCCAGCGGTTGAGATTCCTCCGAGTAGCTAATCGACAAACCGAAAGCGTCCCCCGTTCCGAAATATTTTCTGATAACTTCCGCACCGTAACCGACACTGACAACAACATAGCGCACATTATTTTTAGCAAGAAATTCCAGCTGCTGTTGCAGCATAGGTTTACCGGCAATTTTCACCATCGGCTTCGGTATATCATCCGGATTAAGCGCCTTAAGTCTTGTTCCTTTGCCGCCTGCGAGGATAAACGCGATCATTTGCTCAGAATACTCCTTACGGCTAATCGTACCGCTTCCCCGGATGAATATTCAGCCTTCCAACCCAGAGAGTTTATTTTCTTCAAATTGTATTGATAACGGGAAACATCACCCTTCCACCCCGTTTCGCCTCCGGTATAGGTGAACACCACATCCTCCAGAAGCATCTCCTCGCAAATTATTTTCGCTATATCCTTCACGGATATTTGATCATCCACACCGATATTATAACAATTCAGTAGGGCGTCGGCCTTTTGATAAACATAAAGAATCGCTTCCACCAAATCCCGGACATAGACATAAGGCTTTTTCTGATTGCCGTCGCCTAATATTATGAGCTGCTTCGGATCACTCTTCAACTTTTGTATAAAATCATGGAGAACTCCGTGCGTCGCTCTTTCTCCCACGACGTTGGGAAATCTTATAATCCACGACCGGATATTGTTCATGAAAGCGTAAGCGGAAATGAAACTTTCCGCGGCAAGCTTGCCCGCACCGTAGTAAGACACCGGACATAAAGGACCGGTTTCTTCCGTTAACGCCCGCGTCGTTTTTCCGTAAACAGCGGATGAAGAGGCGAAAACAAATCGATCAACCTCAAACAACCGGCAGCACTCAAGAACGTTCCACGTTGTCATAAATGTGTTTTCCAAATCAATGCCCGGATTGATCGCGCTGTCTCGTATATCCGAATTCGCCGCCAGATGGAAAACCGCATCGAATTGATTTTCCCGAAAAATATTCTTCAGCTCATCCAGATGCCGCAAGTCTTTTTGAATGAATCGGAACTTTTTGTTGTTAAATAAATGACGGATGTTTTCCTTTGTTCCCAAGGATAGATTATCCAAAGCGATGACATCATATTTTTGGGCGATCAGTAAGTCCGCCAGATGACTCCCGATAAAACCGGCGCCGCCTGTTATCAATATTCCCATTCATCAACCCTCATGAAAAAATATCATTGAATATTGCAAGCCTCGTTCAGATATTGCTTCCTATTTCTTCACTCAATGCCTGAGCGTGACTCACAACGGCATCCATGTTTAAATATTCAAATTCACCGAATCTTCCGCATAGCCTGATGCCCTGACCGTAAAAATAATTTCTTACACGATTCACGTTGGTCTTGTGATGTAAATCGTTAATGACATAGGCGTATTCAATTCTACGTGTTTCAATCCAACGAATATGCTCGCGGCTGTCAATAAACTGAATGCCTTCCAATCCTTTGATTATTTCGTTTCTCACGTCTGCATCGCTCATTTTATCAATCGGGCTGTCTTTTGAGTAGGTTATTTCCGCCATCAGGGTGGTTGAATCATCCTGATGGCGATAATTTTCTCCCAGAAAATTGAGCTTCGAGACCCGGTGAAAGATAATATTTTTATCCGGTATCATTACGGCAAAATTATCGCCAAGATTATCCTTTTTGACGTTGATGACGGCAATGATTATCGAATTATATCGCAAAGCATGAGCCGCTTTGATAATTTCTTCCGGAACAGCAGGCCGGTAGATTCCGGCCAATAACGGAACCGGTATCGTGGAAATGATCACATCATATTTCCCCGTCTTTCCTTTATCCGTCTTTACCGTCCATTTATTATTTATCCGAGTCAATTCAACAACCTTGCTCTCTACCACAATGCTGACATTATCATTCAATTGATCCGCAAAAGCCTTCACCAGAGAACTTATACCACCTGTCCGGGGATAATAAAAATATAGCTGATGGAGATAACCTTCGCTGGGAACTCCGGAGGCGCTTTTGATAATATCCTCGGCCGGAGGCTTCGGAATCCTGCCGGCCATTTGCGTATCCATAAGGGAAGGGTCGAATTTCCATATTTTTTCGTTATAAGGTTTTAAATAAATACGGGTAATTCCTTCTCCAAATGTTTTCAGAAAATACTGAAGCAGGGTCTTCGCCTCATTCTTCTCGTGAGGATTGTTGAGAAAGGTTTTCAGACAGTAATCTTTATCTTCATCCGGCAAGGCTGAAAGATCGTTTTCCAAAGGATATTTTATCAACCGGTTCTTATAGCATATTTTGTTCGATCTTCTGTGCTCCTTCACGTTGTCACCGAGCACATGAACCATCAGATTCAATATATTCTGATCTTTCGAAAAAATAATATGCGGACCAATGTCATAAGAAATTCCGTTGAATCCAAAAGACCGGCATAGTCCCCCGATATCGGATGCCTGCTCCAATATTTCTATGCTGCTGATTCGATGGTTTTGCTGCAGAAAATAAGCGAGGGAAATACCGCTTAATCCTGCTCCCAGGATTCCTATTTTCATAATGTGCTTTTATGCCTATAAATTAAAATGCCCGTCATATCTCATCAGCGGAAGTATTTCGATAAACACTCAGTTTGTATTCACGCAAAAGTTGAAGCGACGCTCGTACCTGTTCGGGTCGTTCACCGAACAAAGCAAGGTCTTCATCTGTAGCCGTATCCACACGCACGGCAATTTCTGATAATTGCGTGAAAAAAGCCTTTCTCGCGGGTTGCGCACTCCAGGCGAATAATGAAGTCAGAAGCAATCCTGATATAATTACAGAAAATCCTGTATAAATGAAGCCCTTAAGCAATATTTTGGGTTTATCAGAACGGGTAAGCGTGAAAATAAAAATCCAACTTAATGCAGCCAAGCCAAAGAGGCTAATGTATGTAAAACGGGAGGCCATTCCATAATCCATACCCAGTCCGAATCTTCGAAACATCATGAAAACCAGGTAAAATATTGTGAGCATTATCATAAAAAATGGCAGATATGTTTTTTCATACATTCTCGACTTCAAGAAAAGAATTAAACCGATGATGTATAAAAGCACGATGAACATACCGACCGCAACAATTGTTTGAAAGGAAAAATACGAAGCGGTAAAAAAAACATCAATGCCAACAACGCTTGATCCGAAAGAGGCAAAAAGAAACTGCGCCGCTCTCAAGGGGTGAGCAAATATCTCGGCGGCGTAGAATACCGGCTCTGAAACATAATCGTTATATTGAATTCTATATGAATAGATGAAAGCAATGATCGAAAGAAGCAAAATGATCAACAGCACCCGTAACCGAAATACTCTTGTAAAGCTGACTTGCCGGGTTAAGAGATAGCACAAAAAGGTGCATAGCAATGCTGGTGCAAAAACGATATATAACTTGCCGCTGAAGACCAAAACAGCCGTCGCGGTTGCTATCAGAGCCGCCGCCAAATACTTTTTGGTGCCGCTGGAAAGAAATAATTCGAGCGTCATAAAACTGAGAATGAAAAAAGGCATGGATGATTGATAAGCCAATGCGTAGCCAAAAACTAGGCCCTCCCATTGACTAATATTAAAAATTACAAAGGCGAGAACGAAAAATGTTGCAGAAATAAATTCCGGCGAACTCTCCGGC
>JASEHT010000004.1 GCA_030018675.1 Smithella sp. | reverse complement strand
GGCATCCAAGGTCAAAAAAAACCCTCGCGCCATTGCTCAGATAATTCAGGAAAATATCATCGATCCCAACAATATCATTGAAAAGACTCAGATTGCTGGACCGGGGTTTATTAATTTTTTCATCAATGACCGCGCCTGGCATGCGGCGCTAAAAAATATTGAAGAAAAAAATGATCATTACGGGAAAATTGAATTGGGCGACGGTAAAAAAGTCTTAATCGAATTCGTCAGCGCAAATCCCACCGGACCGCTGCATATCGGTCATGCCCGAGGCGCTGTTGTCGGCGACGTCATTGCCAATTTGCTCAAAACCGCCGGATTCAATATTACCCGGGAATATTATATCAATGACGCCGGAAACCAGATGAACAATCTCGGGAAATCCGTGCTGTTACGTTATCAGGAGCTCTGCGGTCGCAAAGTCGAATTTCCGGAGGGCTGCTATCAGGGCGACTACATTAAAGATATTGCTCGTGATATTCTTGGCCGGGAAGGAGAAAAATATCTGCAAATCGAAGAAGAACAATCTATACGTTATTTTACCGCCTTGGCCGGAAAATCAATCCTCGATGAAATCAAAGTCGATCTGAAGGATTTCGGTGTTGTCTTCGACGAATATTTCAGCGAAAGGGCGCTTTATAAAAACGACGGCGTCAATCAACTTCTCAATGATTTACGCCGCCAGAGATTTATTTATTCCGACGGAGGAACGCTTTGGTTTAAAACCACAGCCTTCGGCGATGAAAAGGACAGGGTCGTCATCCGTCAAAACGGAGAACCGACCTATTTTGCCGCGGATATCGCCTATCACAAGAATAAATATGGACGCGGTTATGAGATGCTCATCGATATATGGGGCGCTGATCATCACGGTTATATGCCGCGTCTGTGGGCGGGAATTCAGGCCTTGGGTCATGAAAAAGACTCCTTGAAGATTATTCTTGTCCAACTCGTCAATCTTTTGCGGGAGGGGATACCGGCGGCCATGTCCACGCGCTCCGGAGAGTTTGTGACGTTACGAGAAGTCATCGATGAGGTCGGGCGTGATGCCGCCCGGTATAATTTCCTGATGCGCCGGTCCGACAGCCATCTGGATTTTGATCTTGAGTTGGCCAAGAAACAGTCGAATGAAAACCCGGTTTATTACGTGCAGTATGCCCATGCCCGCATTTGCAGTATTATCAGAACGGCCGGTGAACGCCAGGTGTCTTTGCCGCAATACGCTGATATCAATCCGGCGTTGCTCAGCGAACCGGAAGAGAAAACTTTGATCAAGATGATTGTCGGTTATCCGGAAATGATTCAAGGCGCCGCCAGCGCGCTGGAGCCTCACCGGATCACGTTTTTCCTCAATGAATTGGCCGGAGTATTTCATAGCTATTACAATAAAAATAAGGTAATTTCCGACAATGAGCCTTTAATGAAAGCGAGACTTTTTCTGGCCAAAACCGTGAAGATTGTTTTACGGAATGCCCTGAACATTTTGGGCGTAAACGCGCCGGAAAAAATGTAAAAATGTCATTGTCGATGTAGATAATTGAATCTTATTTAAAGTTCATTCTTATGGCCACCGGTAATAAAAAAAAAATTGAACTGACGATCGGTAAAACGGGACTCATCATTGTGGTGACCGGGATGACCGCTCTTTTGTGTGCGGCTTTTTTGTTCGGTATTGATGTCGGAAAAAATATCGATACCTATCCGGAAAAAATTGCCGGCGTGCCTCAAAGAGTACTGGCTCTGGTCTGGCGTCCGGCCAGGATTAGAATGGCTCAAAGCGTCGCGGATGAGAAGATTCTTCAAGACCCATCCTCTTTGAATGATGAAAATATTAATCTGACGTTTCACAATACATTGACCAGCAAGAAAGCTCCACCGAAAGAGGAATCGTTATCTCCCAAGGAGACTGCTGTCGCACAACCTGTCAAAGAAGAAACACCAAAGCCTAATTCTGTCCAGAACAGTCAAAAAGAGCAGCAGATAACGAAGATCGAAAAAAACGTTAAACTGGCTCCGCCTCGAGAAGAGCAGGGATTGAAACATTCAGGAGAAAATAAATTTATTGTTCAGGTGGCTTCCCTGAAAGAAAAGAACAAAGCGGAAGCCATACGTAAAGACGTATCTTTGTTGGGCTATAAAACGGAGATCGTCAAAGCAGATGTCAAGGGGAAAGGCATCGTATTCAGGGTCATTGCTACCGGATTTCAGAGCAGGCTGCACGCTGAAGATGCGGTAAATATCATTTCCGTCAAAACAGGGAAAAAATGTATCATCCGCAAGGAGGATGATGTTTCAAATAAACACTAAGGAAATAAAGGCGCACCATTATGTTCGAAAATCTTTCTGAAAAGCTGGACTCTATATTTAAGAAATTAAAAGGACGCGGTATTTTATCGGAGGAAAATATAAACGCCTCCCTCAAGGAAGTACGCATGGCCCTTCTGGAGGCGGATGTTAATTTCAAGGTTGCAAAAGATTTTATTGAAGATGTTCGTGTCAGAGCCATCGGCAGGGATGTGATGGAAAGCATTACCCCGGGACAGCAGATAGTCAAGATTGTGCACGATCGTCTGGTTGAGTTGATGGGGGGCGTGAGTTCAACCATAAAATTCGGCGCGCGTATTCCCTCCGTCATCATGCTTGTGGGACTTCAGGGTTGCGGTAAAACAACCACTGCCGCAAAGCTGGCTCTTTTACTGTCCAAAGAGGGGAAAAAGGTCTGTCTGGTGTCTGCGGATGTTTATCGTCCTGCGGCTATTGAACAGTTGGCTCTCCTGGGAAAACAGATAAAGGTAGGTGTTTTTGAAAACAAGACATTGAAAGATCCGGTAAAGATTTGTGTTCAAGCGGTGGAGGAGGCTAAAAGAAACGGTTTTGAAATCCTGATCATCGACACGGCCGGACGATTGCATATCGATGATGTTTTGATGGACGAGCTGAAGAATATAAGGCTGAATGTCAACCCCGCGGAGATTATATATGTGGCTGATGCCATGACCGGTCAGGACGCCGTTAATGTGGGCGCCAAATTTAATGAACTGCTCAACATCGACGGCGTCATTATGACGAAAATGGACGGTGACGCACGCGGCGGCAGCGCGCTCTCCCTTAAATCGGTCATCGGTAAACCGATAAAATTCGTCGGCGTGGGAGAAAAAATTGACAATCTGGAAGTTTTTCATCCGGAGAGAATGGCCTCCAGAATTCTGGGCATGGGTGACATTCTTACCCTGGTCGAGAAAGCTCAGGCAAACATCGACCAAAAAACAGCCCTTGAACTTGAAAAAAGTATAAAAAAGAATAATTTTACGCTGGACGATTTTCGCAATCATTTATCTCAGATTAAAAAAATGGGGTCGATGAAGGACATTATGGGGATGATTCCGGGATTGGGCAAGATGAAAGCGTTAAAGGATGTTGAGCCTGACGAAAAGGAACTGGTCAAAATAACGGCGATTATCGATTCAATGACGAAACAGGAGCGTTATAATTATCTTGTTATTGACGGTCGCCGGCGAAAAAGAATCGCCTTGGGCAGCGGAACAACCGTTCAGGATGTGAACCGATTGCTGAAAAATTACATGGAAATAAGAAAAATGATGAAAAAATTCAACAAAAAAGACGGCATTAAATCCCTGATGAGGAATTTTCCCTTTTAAAATGCAAAAAACTGTGATAAATGAATTCATCAAAAAAATTATTATTTTAAGGAGGTAATATTAGAAATCAATGGCTGTAAAAATTAGATTGGCTCGTATGGGTGCCAAAGGTAAACCTTTTTATCGTATTGTGGCGGCTGATGCAGATTTTCCGCGAGATGGAAGATTTCTCGAAATTTTGGGTAATTATGATCCGAAGACGAATCCGGCTAAAGTGACACTCAAGGAAGATCGCGTTCGCAACTGGCTGGCGAAAGGGGCCAAGGCAACTCTGACGGTATCTAATTTACTTAAGACGAAAGGTATAGAAGCTAAAATCAAGTAACCCATTAACGAGCATGCTGTTATTGAAAAATTATTTCTAAACGAAACTTATTAAATTCAGCGGAGGTTGTGACGATGAAGGAATTGATTAAGTATATATCTCAGGCTTTGGTAGATTATCCGGATAAGGTTGAAGTTACTGAAATAGTCGGGGAACAGACATCTGTTATTGAATTGCGCGTGGCGAAGGAAGATTTGGGCAAGGTCATCGGCAAACAGGGTCGAACCGCCAAGGCGATTCGTATGATTTTAAGCGCGGCCTCCGCGAAAGCTCATAAAAGAGCCGTTTTAGAAATAATCGAGTAGAATAAATGATGGATCTCTTGGAAGTCGGAGAGATCGTAAATACCCGCGGTCTCCAGGGATGTATGAAAGTGCGGTCATGCCTGGAGACCGCGGGTATTTTTAATAAAATTCAATGTCTGTATGTTGAAGAGGCTTCCGGAAATAAAAAGCCCTTCAACATCAGAAAAATTGATCGGTCCGGCAAAATGTTCTTTGTTCAATTGGAAAAAATATCCGATGTTGAGACAGCCCGCGGTTTCATCGGTCGTAAAGTATATCTGCAGAGAGATATTTTGGAAATACTGCCGGAAGGCGAGTATTACTGCGATGATGTTATCGGGATTGATGTTTATACTGAAGAAGGTGAGCACATAGGAAAAATAGAATCCATCTTTCCCACGGGAAGCAATGATGTTTATGTTTGCAAAGGGAAACGGGAAATTCTTATTCCCGCTATCGCTGAGGTCATCAAAGAAATCAACGTCCAAAAGAAAATCATGAAAGTAAAATTAATGGCAGGTTTGTAACCGTGATTAGATTCGAAATTCTTTCCATTTTTCCCGAAATGTTTGCTTCCCCCCTTGATTACAGCCTTCTGAAGAAAGCCAGAGAAAAGGGTGTTTTAAGCGTTTCCCTGCACAATATTCGGGATTGGGCTGATGACAAACACAAAATGACCGATGACGCACCTTACGGCGGCGGATGCGGAATGGTGATGAAAATTGAACCGGTTGACAAGGCGCTGACAGCAATTAAAAACAAAATCCGGGATGATGTCACCGTCATTTTGATGAGTCCGCAGGGAGAATTACTGAATCAGGACATCGCGAGAGAACTGTCCGAAAAGAAAAATATGATCATCATCTGCGGGCGCTATGAAGGCGTTGATGATAGAATAAGGGAACATCTGGTGGATAGAGAAATCTCCATCGGTGATTATATTCTGACAGGCGGAGAACTTGCCGCCCTAGTTCTTATCGACGCGATTTCACGCTTTGTACCCGATGTCTTGGGAAATGAAGAATCCGCGGAAAAGGAGTCTTTTTCAAATAATCTCCTTGAATATCCGCAGTATACGAGACCGTCGGTTTATCGGGGCTGGGCTGTGCCGGATGTTTTGCTTTCGGGTCATCATGCCGATATTGAACTCTGGCGACGGAAGGAATCGCTGAGAAGAACATATCAACGACGATCCGATTTGCTGAAGGGCGCGCAACTCTCTTCGGATGATGAAAAGTATCTGGAGAAAATTAAATTCGAAAACATATAAAGTCTTGATTTTAAGAAATTTATAATGTAAGGGTCTTCCCCAACTTAATATGGAAAAGCTTGAATGCTTTATATCGTTCTTTTACATTACCCGGTGTATAATAAAGAAGGCAGAGTCGTAACAACATCTATCGCGAATATGGATATACACGATATTGCCAGAACGGCGAAAACATACGCAGTTAAGAGATTTTATATTGTCAATCCGATCGAAGAACAACGCAAACTGGCTGAGACAATTGTCAATCACTGGCGCAACGGCTATGGAGCCGAATTCAATGATGATCGCAGGGCGGCATTTGAATTGATTTTCATCAAAGAAAGCCTTCAGTCGGTTATCGATGATATTGCCGGAAGCACAGGGTTGGTTCCGCGTACTGTCGCTACCGGAGCGAATATTTCTGGGAATGTTTTAAAATTTGCCGAATTAAGAAAATTACTGCTTATAGCGAATGCGCCGTATCTCGTAATTTTCGGAACAGGTTCGGGAATCGCCGATGAAGTGGTCGGTCAGGCCGATTACAGATTGGAGCCGATCAAAGGTTGTGAAGGTTATAATCATCTGGCCGTTCGTTCGGCAGCGGCTATTATTCTGGATCGGATGATGGGAAATTAAATTATAATTTATTAGTAATTATTTCAGGAGGAAATAGTGATGAATATATTGGAAATCGTTGAAAAAGAGCAAACCAGAGCCGATATCCCCGGATTTAAAACGGGAGATACCGTAAAGGTTTTTGTGCGCATCATTGAAGGACAGAAACAGAGAATTCAGGCTTTTGAAGGCGTTGTCATCCGCAAGAGAAGCGGCAACAGCCGATCGAATTTTACGGTAAGAAAAGTTTCCTACGGAGTCGGGGTGGAAAGAACATTCCCCCTGCATTCGCCGATTATCGATAAAATCGAAGTCATCAGCAAAGGCAAGGTTCGCCGGTCACGTCTGTATTACCTGAGAGGCCTCAGAGGCAAGAAGGCGAAAATCAAGGAAGCAGCAAAACAATAAAATTCTATTTAAAAAAGATTGTCATAATCATTTAGCGTGGCGCAACCGATAGATTCTTATGGATGCCTTTGAGAAAAACGCTTACAGCGACGGATACCAAATCATCGCGGGAGTGGACGAAGCGGGAAGGGGGCCTCTAGCGGGACCGGTTGTAGCGGCGGCTGTTGTATTTCCGCCTGACTACGTGAACCCCGACATCAAGGACTCAAAAAAACTCACGCCAGCAAGTCGTGAAAAATTATATGGCATCATCGGGAAAGATGCTGTTGCGATCGGCATGAAAGTAACGGATGCCGAGACGATTGATCGATGCAATATTCTCAGGGCGACGCTGCAAGCCATGCGTGAAGCCGTGCTGGAGTTATCCGTATCCCCTGACTTTATCCTGGTTGACGGTGTCAATCGCATTCCCATCATTACACCGCAAAAAACTCTGATCAAGGGGGATAACTTAAGCGTTTCGATCGCCGCCGCTTCGATTATAGCCAAGGTTTCCCGGGATAGAATTATGGAAATGTATCACCGGCAATTTCCCCAATATAATTTTCAGCGGAACAAAGGGTACGGTACGCAAGAACATCTTAATGCCATCAGGCAATTCGGTATCTGTAAAATACATCGCAAGTCATTTCATGTAAAAAATTTGAATCAGACGACAATCGATTTGATCGGTTAAAATGAAAAATCCCAATAAAACAACCGGAGAAAAGGGTGAGTTTGCCGCCGTATCATATCTGAAACAAAACGGATATCAAATTCTGGAAACAAATTATCGCTGTGCTATCGGGGAAATTGATGTCATCGCCCGGGAAAACAATGAACTGGTTTTCGTGGAAGTAAAAACACGGAAGTCCGGTGAAATGGGCTATCCGGAAGAGGCTGTCGGCATCAAAAAACAAAAGAAGATGTCACAGCTAGCATTATGGTATTTGCAGAACGAGGCAATGAATAACGCCAACGCGAGGTTTGATGTCATCGCTATTACGGTTTCCGGATCAAAAAACGAGATTCGGCTAATTAAAAATGCCTTTGATTTTATCTCATAATATTCAATGATTATATATGGCTTAAAGCCGATTTTCCGATCGAATACACATTAAATCCGATATCAAAACATTTTTCCCGCTCAATGATGTTTCGACCGTCAAAAATAAACGCCGGTTTCACCATCGAACGGTAGATTTTCCGGAAATCCATTTTCCTATACAAATCCCAGTCGGTCAGAATCAGAATCGCGTGGCAGCCGGAGGCCGCCTCGTAAGGATCTTCAACATATCTGATTGTTCCTTTTGAATCGGCAAGGTCGGAAACAGCATTTTTCATCGCCTGTGGGTCGGAAATGATTATTTCGGCTTGCTCGGCAATGAGCTTCTTCGCAACATAAATAGCCGGGCTTTCCCTTGTATCGCTGGTGTCTGCTTTAAAGGCGAACCCCCAAATGCATATTTTTTTTCCCGCCAACGTACCGAACATCCGGTGCAGGATATTGGCGATGAAACGGTCCTGCTGGTATTGATTGATCTTAATGACGCTTTTCCAATAGGAAGCAACTTCATTCAAGCCGTAGTACTCGCAGAGATAGGCCAGATTCAGAATATCCTTCTTGAAACATGAGCCGCCGAATCCGATGCCTGCTTTTAAAAATTTATCGCCAATCCGGCTGTCCATCCCCACGGCTTTCGCGACTTCAGTAATATCTGCATCCGTTTTTTCACATAAGGCGGAAATGGAATTTATGGAAGATACCCGTTGGGCGAGAAATGCATTCGCCACCAACTTGGACAGCTCACTGCTCCAGATATTGGAGGTAATGATTTTTTTTAAGGGGATCCATCGGGCGTAAATTTCAATCAATTGATTCCTTGCATTCAGCGCACTTTTTGTTTCGCGCGAGCCGATAAGAACGCGGTCGGGATTTTCCAGATCTTTGACGGCGGTACCTTCAGCCATGAATTCCGGATTGGATAAAACGTCAAATTTGATTCTGCCCTTCGAAGAAGATAATATTTTTTCGATGGCCAAGGCTGTTTTAACCGGCAGGGTGCTCTTTTCAATGACGATTTTAGATGATCGGGAATATTTCAGTATTTGACGCGCCGTCTTTTCAACGTACTGGAGGTCAGCGGCCATATCGGCGCCGGCGCCGTATGTCTTTGTCGGGGTGTTCACGCTGACAAAAATAATATCGTTTTCCTTTATTTGGTTTTCAATATCTTTGCGGAAGAATAAATTATTGCCCCGGGTTTTCTTCACGATCTTTTCAAGCCCTGGTTCATAAACAGGAAGATTATCCGAATTCCATGCGTCAATGCGGTCGCCATTGATATCGACCACGGTGACACGATAATCGGGGCACTTATAGGCGATCATGGCCATGGAGGGACCCCCGACATAACCGGCGCCGATGCAGAGGATGTTCTTTTTCAATTTCATCGTTTATATAAATCCTTCAAGAATTATGTTGATTGCAAGATTCCGCGGAAATAATCAATTGTTTTCAGGAGTCCCTCGGTTAAATCTGTCCGGGGCATCCAGTTCAGTTTGTCTTTTGCTATCGTTATATCCGGTTTCCGCTGTACGGGGTCATCAGCAGGCAACGGAAGGAAGTCAATCTTCGAACGACATTTTGTCATTTGGATGATTTTTTTTGCCAATTCTAAAATAGTAAATTCAACGGGATTGCCGATATTCACCGGACCGAAAAAATCGTCATCGGAGTTCATCATCTTGATCAATCCTTCAATCATGTCATCCACGTAACAGAAGGATCTTGTATGGGATCCGTCGCCATAAACGGTGAGGTTTTGATTCTGCAAAGTCTGGATAATAAAATTGCTGATAACTCGACCATCATTGACGGCCATACGTGGCCCGTAGGTATTAAATATTCGGGCTATTTTAGTATTGACACCATTCTGGCGTCGATAATCCATCATCAGGCATTCGGCTGCTCGCTTGCCTTCGTCATAACAGCTGCGAACACCGATAGGATTCACCTTGCCCCAGTAGGACTCCTTTTGAGGATGTACTTCCGGATCACCATAAACTTCAGACGTGGAAGCCTGCAGAACCTTTGCCCGGGTTCTCTTGGCAATGCCCAGGACGTTAATGACTCCCATGACATTGGTTTTGATGGTTTTAATGGGATTGTACTGATAATGGATCGGAGAGGCGGGACAGGCCAGATTGTATATTTCATCAACTTCCAGATAGATGGGATTAATAATATCGTGACGCACCAACTCAAAGTTGTGCGCGCCCATGAGGTGCGCGATATTTTTCTTGTCACCGGTGAAAAAATTATCGAGACAAATAATATCATTGCCATCGCGCAATAATTTTTCACATAAGTGGGATCCCAGAAACCCGGCTCCGCCCGTAATTAATATTCGTTTTGTCATTTTTTATTCTATGTCTTAATTTGCGCGTATTTAACCTCAAACAATGCAACTATGTCAATCATAAAATGTTCTGTTCTTGAAGAAACCATAAAGATATATTGCTTGAAGTGTTCGGGTCTCTATGATAATCAGTCGAGCACAGCATAAAATGATTTGTAGATAAAAATAATCAGGAGAACAATATGGATGATGATTCCATAAAACAGGATATGAAGCCTATATACGATTTAACAAATTCGATTAATGAGTCCGATCATGAAAACAATAAGGAGACTATTTTTGTTGATGGACGCAGTTATGAAGATCATTCCTTTGATCGTGATGAAATTATAACGCTAGTTGACGTCATTGATGATAATGCAAACGTGGACAGTCCTATACGAGATGAAGTCATAAAACATGCGGAAAAAATTGTTGCGGAAATCGCCCGCGAAATCATTCCTGATATTGCGAAAAAAATAATTAAAGAAGAAATCGAAAAAATAAAAAAAACAATTAACGATAAATAAAAATATGTTGGAATGTACCTATTTTCAATAATGATCGTTTCGGGTATTCTTAATATATTGATAAAGAGACCACTAACATGGGAGCGAATATGAAAATATTTAAAAGCAATATTTTATTGGCAGTCATAATATTGCTGATCTGCGGATGTCTGGGAAAATCGCAAAATATTTTAAACGAGACGGGTTCCGATAAATTGCGGCCGAACGTAATCGTATTGCTGCCTGTTGAAAGTAAGGCAGAAAACAATAACGCCGCTCGCTTGTTTCGTTCCCGTATGATGGAAGAACTTTATTTCAAGGGATATTTAAAATTTGATCCGGAAGAGATAGACAGAAAACTTGATGGGTCTGCAAGTCAAGAGATTAAAACATCCGCAATGGTTCGGCAAAAAGTGAAAGAGGCATTTGGAGCCGACGCAATTATGCATTGCCGGTTGGAAGACAAAAGCGAGGCAAAAATATTTTATGCACCCATCAACATCGCCATACAATGTGAAATCATCAGTGCCGATCATGGAGAAACAATCTGGAAAGAAAAAACTGAATCGATCATAAGAAATTTTTATTTCACGGATAAAGGTTTGGATAAAAAATCCCATGATAATTTTGAGAACGTTATTGAAGAGGTTGTTAATACATTAGTTAAAACTCTGCCGGACGGTCCGAACTTGAGAAGTGAGTGATTAATGTTTAAAAAAGGCAGAAACGATTATTCAACAATTATAATATAAAATGAACATACCTAATTTTCTGTCATTATTAAGAATTATCCTTGTCCCTGTCATTGTAATTTTTTTAATCCAGGATGAATATTTAAAGGCATTGATCGTTTTTGTCATTGCCGGCATTACCGACGCTCTTGACGGTGCACTGGCCCGCATGCTGAACAAACAAACGGAATTAGGAGCGTTTCTGGATCCGCTGGCCGATAAAATTCTTCTCTCCACCAGTTTCATAGCATTGTCTATTTTCGGCCTTATTCCCAGCTGGCTTACGGTAATTGTCATCAGCCGGGATCTGATCATATTAATCGGCATTATGACGCTTTCCATGATGTCGGTAACCTATGAAATCAAGCCGGTTTTTGTCAGCAAAATAACAACAGCATTGCAAATCGGTGCGATATTTCTAGCCATGGTTTTAAAAACCTTCACGTTCGACTTTTTAAATTACGATTTGCTGAAGAATATTATGTGGTGGCTGACGGCTTGTTTTACCGTTCTTTCCGGACTGGTTTATATATTTAAAGGCATACGGATTCTCAATCGGGCCTCTTAAAAATAGGCTAATAAATAAGATATTTAGCTTGACACAGCGATATTTTATTGCTATTTACGCAACGCCGAAAAAACATGTGTTTATTGCAGGCAAGTAGCTCAGGGGGAGAGCGCCATCCTGACGCGGTGGATGTCCAGGGTTCAAATCCCTGCTTGCCTACCATTTTTTTAAATGTCTTGAATTATTAAAGACTTGAAGGGCATCAGCAAGACAGTGATGCCCTTTTAAAATGAATTAAGTCTGTTGTAGTGTAAGTTATGAATGTAAAAGTTGTTTTCCAGGATAATCAGGAAATTTCATTCCCGCAAGGCACATCTGCGTCGGAAGCTGTAAAAGCCTGGGGAAAGAAATCATTGGGCGATATTGTTGCTGTAGCAATGAACAAAATTCCCGTAGATTTGAGTTATCCGATAAAGGAAGATTCGAAACTTGATTTAATCAATGCGTCCTCTGTTGAAGGGCTGGCTATTTTACGTCACAGCATATCACATATCATGGCTCAGGCTGTTCAGGATATCTTTGCCGGCGCGAAAGTAAGCATCGGGCCATCCATTGAAGACGGATTCTATTACGATTTTGAGTACAAGGAGCCTTTCACCACAGATGATTTTCCAAAGATTGAAAAACGGATGCAGGAAATCATCGTCGCAGATAATATTTTTGTGCGTGAAGATCTGCCACGGGCGGATGCTTTAAAGTTATTTGAAGATAGAGATGAAAGTTACAAAGTCGAATTAATCAATGATCTGCCGGCTGACATTACGGAAGTCAGCATCTATAAACAGGGCTCTTACATTGATTTGTGCCGCGGACCGCATATTCCTTCAACAGGCAGGGTCAAGGCTTTCAAATTGTTGAGTGTTGCCGGCGCTTACTGGCGCGGGGATGAAAAGAATAAGATGCTGCAGCGCATTTACGGAACGGGTTTTGCCAGCGAAAATGACCTGCGGGAATATTTGAATTTGCTCGAAGAAGCGAAAAAGCGCGATCACCGTCGGTTGGGAAGAGAGCTTGATCTTTTTCAGATCAATGACGAAGCCGGACCGGGCATGGTGATCTTCCATCCGAAAGGCATGATGCTGCGCCATCTGATAGAGGATTGGGAAAAAAAGGAACATTTGAAACGCGGTTACGACATGGTGATGGGACCCCAGATTCTAAAGGTCGATCTCTGGAAAAAATCGGGGCACTTCGATCATTATCGTGAAAACATGTATTTCACGGAAGTGGATGAACAGTTATACGGGATCAAGCCGATGAATTGTCTTTCCCATATGCTGATTTATAAATCTACGATCAGAAGCTACCGTGATTTGCCCCTGAGATATTTTGAATTGGGGACGGTTCATCGACACGAGAAGACCGGTGTTTTGCACGGGCTGATGAGAGTTAGGCAGTTTACTCAGGATGACGCCCATATTCTATGCACCCCGGAACAATTGAATTCTGAAATCAGAGCCATTGCCGATTTTGTTGATTACGCCATGGGAATTTTCGGCTTTGAATACGAAGTGGAACTGAGCACCAGACCGGAAAAATCTATCGGTTCGGATGACGACTGGAAACTGGCGACATCCGCTTTAGAAAACGCCCTGAAAGATAACAATATCAGCTACGAAGTAAACGTCGGCGACGGTGCGTTCTATGGACCGAAAATCGACTTTAAATTGAAAGACGCGTTGAAGAGAAAATGGCAATGCGCCACCATTCAGTGTGACTTTACTTTGCCCGAAAGATTTGATTTAAACTATATAGGACCGGATGGAGAAAAGCACCGCCCGGTCATGCTGCACCGTGTTATTCTGGGCGCCATTGAACGTTTCATGGGCGTCCTTATAGAACATTACGCGGGCGCTTTTCCCGTTTGGCTGTCTCCGACGCAATGCGTCCTTTTGACTGTGACGGACAAACATATACCCTATGCTCAAACCGTTCATGATAAATTAATTGAATCCGGCATACGTTCCGAAAGATGTTTTGAAAACGAAAAACTCGGATATAAAATTCGTCAGGCGCAAATGCAGAAAATTCCATTCATGCTGGTTATCGGAGACAGGGAAATGGAAGCTGGAGCGGTAGCGCCAAGAACTCGCGACGGAAGGAATATGGGATCATTGTCGGTTGATGAATTTATTGCTTTATTACACGAAATGTGCGTAAAAAAACAATAGAAGAAATTATTTTCAGGAGGTGACATATAGCTAAGGATTTAAGAATTAATAGAGAAATACGTTCGGCCAATGTCCGGGTGATCGACGATGCCGGCAAGCAATTAGGCGTTATTTCTTTGGAAGAGGCTCTCAGTATTGCTGAAGAAGCAGGAATTGATCTCGTGGAAGTTTCACCATCCGCTGATCCGCCTGTCTGTAAAATTATGGATTATGGAAAGTACCGTTATAAACAGAGCAAAAAATTGCATGACGCTAAAAAGAGCCAAACCGTAATTCAGGTCAAGGAAATTAAATTAAAACCAAAAACTGAAGATCATGATGTGCAGGTGAAGATGAAGCACATCAGAAAGTTTTTAAATAATAGCGACAAGGTAAAGGTTTCAATGATGTTCAGAGGGCGTGAAATTGCTTTTACCGATATCGGGAGAAAATTAATGGGAAAAATAAGGGACGAACTGTCTAATGAATGTGTCATTGATCAGGAACCCCGCCTGGAAGGGCGTAATATGGTGATGATTTTTTCACCTAAAAAACAATAAACACGAAAGGTGCACAAATGCCAAAATTAAAAACTCACAGAGGAGCGGCAAAGCGGTTTTCACTCACAGCAAGCGGTAAAGTGAAAAGGGGCAAAGCTTTTGCCAGCCACATCCTCACCAAGAAGACGACGAAAAGAAAAAGAACGTTAAGGAAATCAGCTCTGGTTCATTCTGCTAACGCCAAGGAAATAAAAAAACTTATTCCATATTTATAGGGAACAGCCGGAACCGGATATAATTTGTAAAGTCAGGAGAAAATAGACATGTCCAGAATAAAGAGGAGCGTCAACGCACGCAAAAGAAGAAGAAAAGTATTGAAAATGGCCAAAGGTTTCTTTGGCGCCCGCAGCCGGTTGATCAGAACGGCGACGGAAGCAGTCAACAAAGCGATGAAATACGCTTATCGTGACCGTCGTGTGAGAAAGAGAGAATTTCGTCAATTATGGATAGCCCGTATCAACGCATCCTCAACGATAAACGGCTTGACATACAGCCGGTTAATTGACGGCATGAAAAAAGCTGGCATTGAGTTGGATCGTAAGATTCTCGCGGAATTGGCTGTCAATGATCCGCAGGGCTTCGCACAGGTTGTTGCTATCGCTAAAGGCAAGTAATCGGCATGATTAACGAGCTTCAACAACTGGGAAAGGATGCTCTGGCCGAATTAAAGGATGCGAAAACTCTAGATCAATTTCAAAATATCAGAACAAAATATCTCGGCAGAAAAGGTCTTTTAACAGGAATTCTAAGGAATATTGCAAAGGTTTCCGATGACGAAAAACCTTTATTCGGAAAGCTTTGCAATGAACTGAAGAACTCCTTGAATGCAAATATTGACGAAGCGCTTCAAAAGCATGCCGACCTGAAGAATCAACAGGATTTGTTCAATGATAAAATTGACGTGACACTGCCGGGTAACGCGATTAAATGTGGAAGAATACATCCCGTCATCCAGGTACGCCAGGAAATCTGTTCCATCTTTGCGTCATATGGGTTTTCCATTGTTGAAGGTCCCGAAATAGAACTGGATTACTACAATTTCGAAGCTTTGAATATTCCCCAGGATCATCCCGCACGGGATATGCAGGACACTTTTTACATTGAAGATAATGTTGTCTTGCGTACGCATACCTCGCCTGTCCAGGTCAGAATTATGGAAAAAATCCAACCGCCTTTAAGAATTTTATCTCCGGGAAAAGTTTACAGGCGTGATTCCGACGTGTCGCACACGCCGATGTTTCATCAGATAGAAGGTCTTCTGGTTGATCAGGGCGTGAACTTCGGAGATCTGAAAGGAATTCTCGCCTCTTTTTTAAAAAAAATCTTCGGTGAAAGTACCGTTCTGCGCTTTCGTCCCAGTTTTTTTCCCTTTACGGAGCCATCGGCTGAAGTTGATATTCGCTGTGTCATGTGTGGCGGTAAGGGATGCAGAGTCTGCGGTCAAAGCGGCTGGTTGGAAATACTGGGCTCCGGCATGGTTGATCCCGCCGTTTTTAAAAACGTAAATTACGATTCTGAAAAATATTCCGGTTTCGCATTCGGTCTCGGGTTGGAGCGTATCGCCATGCTGAAATACGGAATTTCAGATATCCGGCTCTTTTTCGAAAACGACATCAGATTTCTGAAACAATTTTAGGAGAAATATTCCATTATGCTGGTTAGTCTCAAATGGCTTAAAGATTATGTTGACGTGCAATTAGCGGCGGACGACATATCCCATAAGCTGACCATGGCCGGTCTGGAAGTGGAAGAAATAAAGAATATAGAGCCGCAATTCAGTCATGTTGTGGTCGGGCGGATTTTATCCGTAAGAAACCATCCCGTGGCGGATCGTCTTTTGTTATGTGAAGTCACGGACGGATCTCAAACATATAACGTGGTTTGCGGCGCAAAAAACATTGCTGCAGGAGATATCGTTCCCCTGGCAAAAGTCGGCGCCGTCATCCCCGGCGGATACACCATCAAATCATCGGTAATCCAGGGCGAGAAATCGGATGGAATGCTTTGTTCGGAATCCGAACTGGAAATCGGAGATGACGAATCAGGCATCATGCATCTTCCTGCCGATTTAACACCGGGAATGCCATTGGAAACCGCTCTCGACATTGGCGATACCGTGTTGGACGTTAATGTTACACCGAACCGTTCGGATTGCTTGAACATGATTGGCATCGCACGGGAAGTCGCAGCGCTGACCGGGAAAAAAATGAAGCCGCCCGCCGTCAAGGTTAAAGAATCATCCGAAGACATCAATGCTTTAACCTCGGTAAATATTATCGATTCGGATCTCTGCCCCCGTTATACCGCACGAATGATAAAAAAAGTTAAAGTGGGTCCGTCGCCCGTCTGGCTTAAAATCCGGTTGGAAGCAGCCGGAATGCGCACCATCAATAATATCGTTGATGCGACGAACTTTGTCATGTTAGAAATGGGACAGCCCCTCCACGCGTTTGATTTCCGTTTTTTGGAAAAAGAAAAAATTATTGTTCGCAAATCCAGGGACCAGGAGGAGTTTACGTCCCTTGATGGGAAAAGCCGAATTCTCCCGGCGGAAACATTATTGATCTGCGACGGCATCAAGCCGGTAGCCATCGGAGGCATCATGGGCGGTCTGAATTCGGAAGTCAAGGAAGATACTGAAACAATACTGCTGGAAAGCGCTTATTTTAATCCCCCGTCCATTCGACGTTCCGCCCGAAAGCTGGGTATGTCCACGGATGCCGCATTCCGTTTCGAAAGAGGGATTGATCCCGAAGGTGTTGTGAACGCCCTGAATAGAGCGGCTCAATTAATCGCCGACCTGTCCGGAGGAACGGTCGGTAAAAATTATATTGATGAATACCCGAACAAAATTCCCGTGGTTCGCGATATCCCTTTACGCATCGACCGGATCCGCGAATTGATAGGCATTGAAATAACCGCCAAAGAGGTTGTTAAAATACTCCGCGATATCGGTATGAATCTAAAACAGAACGGGAAGGGCGCTTACCTTGTCACCCCACCGACATGCAGAGTCGATATATCCCGGGAGATTGATCTCATCGAAGAAGTGATCCGCCTTTACGGTTATGATCGCGTACCGTCTAATATGCCGGATGTCTTCATAACGGAAATGGAAGATATTCCTCGTTTAAAACTTGAAGAAAAAATCCGGAAGGCGATGATCGGCAATGGCTATACGGAAATTGTCAATTATAGTTTCGGCACGCCCGTGGCTGCAGACATGCTTTGCCTGAGAGAAAATGACGAACGGCGCAGATCAGTTAAGATAACAAATCCGCTAGGTGAAGATCTATCTGTCATGCGTACAACAATGATTTACGGTTTGCTGGATACGGCTAAGAGAAATACAAACAACGGTTGTTTTGATCTGAAGATGTTTGAGATGGGCCGGGTTTTTCTTAAGCGTGCCAAGGGAGAGTTGCCTGAGGAAAGAAACATGATTGCCGGTCTGGCAACCGGTAAAATTTCTGACGATTTATGGAATGCCGGAAAAAACGTTGATTTTTATCATCTCAAAGGTTGCCTGGAAAATATTTTTTTTGATCTCAAGATTGATCACTGTAAATATATTCCAGAAAATACGGAATCGTTTTTACACCCCGGAAAATCCTGTGCAATCATGATGAATGATAAAAGAATAGGATTTCTCGGAGAAATTCATCCCGATGTGATGGAAAGAATTGACTTTAAAAATAATGTCTATGTATTTGAAATAAATATGGATTATCTTCCAGATAAATACGCAGACAAGAAGATAATCTATCAGGAAATATCAAAGTTTCCGGCTGTAATGCGCGATGCCGCTTTTGTTGTATCCGTTGATTTGGAAGCGGATAGGATGCTTAATGTTATTCTTGAAGAAAATGAAGATTTGCTTGAAAATGTGTATGTTTTTGATGTATACAAAGGCAAAGGAATTCCCGAGGGGACAAAAAGTTTAGGATTACGTTTTTCTTACCGCGCTTCCAGCAGGACATTAACTGATTCGGAAGTAAGCTCCATACACGAAAAATTACTGCAAAAGATCATTGAAGTAACAGGTTCAAAAATTAGAGCATGACAAACATTTAACATTCAAATGGAGGTGATAGGGATATGACGAAGATAGATATTATTCAAAATGTTCACGAAAAGCTCGGGTTTTCCAAGAAAGACTCTTCAGATATCGTTGAATCTGTGTTCGATATCATTAAGGATTGTCTTGCCAAGGGTGAAAAAGTCAAGATATCAGGATTTGGAAATTTCATCGTCAAGGAGAAGAGAGCCCGTCGCGGACGTAATCCTCAGACCGGACAGGAAATTTCCATTACCGCCCGGAGAGTGCTGACTTTCAAATCCTCTCAGGTCCTGCGCAAAGCTCTGAATTAATTATAAAAGATCACCGTTCAGCAAGGCAAAATATGCGAGGAGTTCCTGGGTGTTTATTCGCGTATTTATGTTAGCTCTTTTAATTATTTTTTAATTTTGAATCGGTGAATTCAATTGTAAAATTTCAGGCAAGGCTATGGAAACAATCATTCCGGAGAAAGCATATTTTCGCATTGGTGAAGTCAGTAAAATTCTCAATGTTGAACCGTATGTGATCAGATACTGGGAAACAGAATTCAAAACGGTTAACCCTGTGCGCACAAAAACGGCTCAGCGTTTGTATAGAAAAAAGGACGTGCAGGAATTGTTGACCATCAAAAACCTGCTTTATGCGCAGCGTTTTACAATTGACGGCGCTAAAAAACAGCTTCAGAAAATCCGTAATAACGGCGATGAAGCACCGTTCCGGAATGATGAAAAACAGAAAATATTTTTAATAAAAATCAAAAAGGAATTGCAACAAATCAGGGAAATTATCAGTTAAAAAAGCCGGCATTCGAAGCCGGCTTTTTCTTTTCAAGATACTATCCCAATAATGGTTAGGCTTTTTTACTGGCTCTCTTGGATGCCTTCAAAGGATTAATTTTCTGCGCTTCTTTGATCTCCAGTTTGACATGAGTTGCCGTCGGGCAGCCACCGCTCATCCATTTTCCATCCGGATCAGGGTAGACTTTGCAGTATTTCCCTGATTCATATTCAAAAATTTTCACGCAGCCATCACACTGTTCAACGACGACCTTACAGCTGCTATTGACATAACTGCATCCTTTTTTCGTCATAAAAACGCAGTCAAATCCAGATTTCACCGTATTGCAAATCATCTTGTGACAAACCCCCTTAGAATTTCTGTTTAAGGCTTTGAGGTAATATGATGTAAAAGGATTACTAGCTTGAATATTCCACAAACGCCCCTGAAATTAAAACAGGCGTGTCCTTAACAACAAAAGCACCGCCTGTCAAGAAAAATTGAATTATCGCGAATGATGGCTGTCATAGCTCCCAAAAGCCGAAATTCCCTCTACATTAATTCGCTGCATTCTTTCATCATCCCTTACAATTTTCATTACTTAAAAATATTGTATGATATTTCAGAGAAATAACTTGAATGCGCAGAAATTTATTGCTAAATGAATAAAAAATTGAACGGTACCTCCAATGCGTGCAGTTATTCAGCGAGTCAAAAACGCTCGTGTCAGTATTAACCATCTGGAAATATCCTCAATCAACGAAGGAATTCTGATTTTTCTGGGGGTGGCCAGGGAAGATACGGAAGCCGATGCCGTTTATATTCTGGAAAAGACTGTTCATCTCCGCATTTTCGAAGATGAACAGGATAAAATGAACAAATCGCTACTGGATATCGGTGGCCAGATGATGGTTGTTTCGCAATTCACGCTTCTCGGCAATTGTGTGAAGGGCAGACGTCCTTCTTTTACAGACGCGGAAGAACCGGACAAGGCGAATAAACTTTATGAATATTTCGTCAACAAGGCCCGTGAAAAAGTGAATCATGTGGCAACCGGAAAATTCCAGGAGATGATGAAAGTGGAACTGGTTAACGACGGTCCTGTCACGATATTATTGGACAGCCGGAAAGTAGTTTAGCCATGGAAGATTTTGAAATTAAGATTGATAAAGACGGTCTTTGGTATTATAACGGCGCCCACATGTTCCGCAAGGATATCCTGAGCGTCTTTTTTCAAAATCTTAAAATTGACGAATGCGGCAAATATTTAATTGAACTTGGACAAGAACGTTGCTATCTTCATGTCGAAGATACGGCTTTCGTGGTGCTCGCAGTCTGCAAAACGCATCTATCCGGAAATGATTGCGAGCGGATAGAAATTATTTTAAGTGATGACTCCCGCGAAACACTGGAAATGAATTCTTTGCGAGTCGGTAAAGACAACGTTCTATATTGCCGGGTGAAAGAGGGAGAATTTGATGCCAGGTTTTCAAGGAAAAGTTATTATCAGCTTGCCGAATTTATTGAACAGGCCGAAAACGGAGTCGGTTTTTTTGTAAACTTAAACGATAAAAAATATTTTATTAATCCAAATCGGGATTTATAGGCAAAGACGGAGGAAAAAATGCTTGATGACACAATAAAAGAATCTTTAACTTTTGATGATTTGCTGCTGGTGCCGGCGGCTTCCAATATTCTCCCCAAGGACGTCAAGACATCAACTCAGTTGACAAAAGAGATTTCCCTGAACATTCCCATTGTTTCAGCTGCCATGGATACAGTCACAGAATCGCGCACCGCGATTGGCATGGCTCAAGAGGGCGGCATCGGCATCATCCACCGCAATATGAGCATCGAGCAGCAGACCATTGAAGTGGACAAAGTGAAAAAATCGGAAAGCGGAATGGTCGTCGATCCCATCACGATCGAACCCGACCGGAAAGTCAGCGATGCATTAAAGTTAATGAACCAATATTCGATTTCCGGCGTACCGGTGGTTAAAAAGGGAAAACTGGTAGGAATTCTTACCAACCGCGATCTGAGATTTGAAGAAAATCTCAATCAGCCTGTCTCCAATGTGATGACGAAGAAAAATCTTGTGACGGTATCTTCGAATATTTCTCTGGAAAAATCAAAAAAACTTCTTCATGAACATCGTATTGAAAAACTCCTGGTTGTGGATGATGAATACCGATTAAAGGGTCTTATCACCATCAAAGATATCGAAAAAATCAGAAAATACCCTTACGCCTGCAAGGATTCTCTAGGCAGGTTAAGAGTTGGCGCGGCTGTCGGCATTATCGACCGTGAAGCCAGAATTGAAGCATTGCTTGCCGCGGGCGCTGATGTCATTGCTATTGATACGTCACACGGGCATTCCGCAGGCGTACTCAAAGCGATCAAAGCCACCAAATCAAATTTTCCCAAATGCCAATTGATAGCCGGGAATGTCGCCACCTCCCAAGGCGCCAAAGCTCTAATAGACGCCGGTGTCGATGCCGTTAAAGTTGGCGTCGGACCGGGATCCATTTGCACCACGCGTATTATTGCCGGCGTCGGTGTGGCACAGATGTCGGCGATCAGGGATACCTATAAAGTGGCATCCAGAAAAGGCATTCCCGTCATTGCCGACGGCGGAATAAAATATTCCGGCGACATCGTCAAGGCAATCGGCGCGGGAGCCAGTTGCGTGATGATCGGCGGATTGTTTGCCGGTACCGAGGAAAGTCCCGGAGAAACCATTTTATTCCAGGGAAGAAGTTACAAGGTGTACCGCGGCATGGGTTCCCTGGAAGCCATGAAGATGGGCAGCCGGGACCGATACTATCAGGATGATATCGAAGGTCCGGCAAAAATAGTTCCCGAGGGTATTGAGGGCAGAGTTCCCTTCCGCGGTTCCTTATCCGCGAGCATTCTCCAACTCATCGGAGGACTCAAGGCGGGCATGGGTTATGTCGGCTGTAAAACGATTGCAGAAGTGATCAAGAAGGCGCGTTTTGTCCGCATTACGCAGGCAGGATTGCGAGAAAGCCATGTTCATGACGTGATCATCACCAAAGAAGCGCCCAATTATTGGCTGGATTAGAAAATCCATCTTCTCTGTCAATAGAATAGTTTGAACTGCCGTTATTTTCAATGAAGTGATTTTATGAAGCACTCCGATTTTGTCCATTTGCATCTTCACACCCAATACAGCCTTTTGGACGGTATGATCCGTTTGGAAGATCTGTTCAAAAAAGCAAAAGAATACAAAATGCCCGCCGTCGCCATTACGGATCACGGCAACATGTTCGGGGCAATCGATTTTCACAAGCAGGCCTACGACTTTGGCGTAAAACCCATCATTGGTTGCGAATTATATGTTGCCCCCAATAAGCTGACCGACAGAATTGCAAGCGAAAGATCGAAACATTTGATTGTCCTTGTGAAAAACGCGCAAGGTTATAAAAACCTGATGAAACTGACGACCACCGCTTATTTGAACGGTTTTTATTACCGGCCACGCGTGGATAAAGAACTTTTAAAAGAATGCCACGAAGGCCTCATTGCTTCCAGCGCCTGCCTGCAAGGTGAAATCGCCGACCTGATTCTTCAGGGCAATATGGAAGGGGCAAAAAATGTCGCCATCCATTATCTGAATATTTTCGGTGAAGGGAATTATTATCTCGAGATCATGGAAAACGGCATCCCGGAGCAGAAAACCGCCAATGCCGGTTTAATCGAATTAAGCAAAGAATTGTCCATTCCTTTGATCGCCACCAATGACTGTCATTATCTGCAAAAAGATCATGCCGAGGCGCATGACATTCTGCTTTGCATCCAGACCGGTAAAAAGATTACCGATCAGGACAGAATGTCCTTAAGCACTGATCAGTTTTATTTTCGCTCTCCGGATGAAATGAGCGAATTATTTTCATCAACGCCCGAAGCGCTTTCCAATACCGTCAGTATCGCCGAAAAGTGCAATTTTGCTCTGGAGAAAGGCAAGTTTTATTTGCCAAATTTTACGGTTAAAAATCCGGAGGAAACTCTAGACGAATATCTGGAAAGAAAGGCGAGGGAAGGTCTCGAAAAACTCCTCCCGATTATTTTAAAAAACAGAGAGGGAGATGAATCCTCGATTAAGGAAAAATACAAAAAACGTCTGAACGAAGAACTGGGGATCATCAAGGACATGGGATTCGCCGGATACTTTCTGATCGTTTCCGACTTTGTCAAACACGCCAAGCATAATGATATTCCCGTCGGGCCGGGACGTGGTTCCGCTCCGGGAAGCCTTGTAGCGTATGCGATCAGAATCACGAATATTGATCCCATTCGATACAATTTATTTTTTGAGCGTTTCCTGAACCCCAGCCGCCGTACCATGCCGGATATTGACATTGATTTTTGTCCGGAAGGGCGCGATCAAGTCATCCAATACGTCACCGATAAATACGGTCAGGATAAAGTTTCACAAATTATAACGTTCGGCAAAATGCAGGCCAAGGGCGTGATTCGTGACGTCGGTCGCGCTCTGGATATTCCCTATAGCGAAGCCGACAGAATCGCGAAATTGATTCCCAATGTTCTTAATGTAACACTCGATGAAGCCATCAAAATGGAACCGCGCCTGGCTGAAGAAGAAAAAAACAATCCCACGGTCGCCAAACTTCTGACTTTTTCAAGAATTCTGGAAGGATTAAACCGTCACTCCTCAACTCATGCGGCGGGAGTTGTCATATCGGATGCACCGCTCGTGGAAAGGGTGCCGCTTTGTTCATCGAAAGACGACGTTGTTTCTCAGTATTCGATGAACGACATCCAGGAAGTTGGTTTGACCAAGTTCGATTTTCTAGGCTTGAAAACGTTGACCGTCATCAACAATACCCTGAAATTCATCAAGGAATCAAAAGGCATTGAAATCGACATTCACAATCTTCTTCTGGATGATAAAGAAACATATGAATTGTTTATGAAAGGCGAAACGGACGGCATCTTTCAAATGGAAAGCGCCGGCATGACCGATGTCGCCATTAAATTAAAACCGGATTGCATTGAGGATATCATTGCTTTGATCGCCCTCTATCGTCCCGGACCGATGAAAATGGTTCCGGAATTTACATCGCGCAAACAGGGAGATACAAAAATATCCTACGAGCTTCCACAATTGGAAGACATCCTGAGAGAAACGTACGGTATTATTCTCTATCAGGAGCAGGTCATGCAGATTGCCAGCGTCATCGGCGGATACAGCATGGCTGAGGCGGATACGTTGCGCAAGGTGATGAGCAAGAAAAAAGCCGCGGAAATGGAGAAAGAAAAACCCAAATTTCTGGAAGGCGCTCAAAAACAGAAAATTAATGAAGCCAAAGCGAGAAAAATCTGGGAGCAGATGGAGACGTTTGCCGCTTACGGTTTTAATAAATCCCACAGCACAGCGTACGCAATCATCGCTTATCAGACAGCCTATCTAAAGGCTCATTATCCGGTTGAATTTATGGCTTCACTTCTGACGAGTGAAAAGGACAATCGTGATAAAATCATCAAACACATGAGCGCCTGCAAGGAAATGAACATCGATGTCCTTCCACCGGATATCAATGAATCCGAACGTGATTTTACGGTTTCCGGGAAACATATCCGCTTCGGCATGGCGGCTATTAAGAACGTGGGCGTAGCCGCCATCGATTCCATTTTATCCGTCCGTAACGAAGGGAAATTTACTTCTTTCATCGACTTTCTGGAACGTGTCGATTTGCGCAGAGTGAATAAAAGAGTGATTGAAAGTCTGGTCAAGTGCGGTGCTTTTGATTCTCTGGGATATAAGCGCAGTCAGCTTACGCAATATTATGAAGAAGCCGTAGAGGAAGTACAACGCAATCAAAAGGAGCGGCAAAGCAACCAATCGAATTTCTTCGACCAGTTTGAATCCGGTTCGTCATCAGGAAGTGACGCCCCGAAAACCTATCAAATACCCGATGTGCCCGAATGGGATCATAAAAAACTTTTATCCATTGAAAGGGAAGCCCTGGGATTTTATATTACCGGACATCCCCTGTTGCGTTTTGCGGACAAACTGAAGCTTGTCACGGACGCCAATTCGGGCAATCTAAACACCAAGCGGGACAAAGAGACCACGACGGTGGCCGGCGTCGTCAGTGCGATTAATGAAAAAAAGACAAGAAGAAACGACACCATGTGTTACGTTACACTTGAGGATTTACAGGGTTCTATTAACACGATATTTTTCGGTGATATATACAAAAAATATTATGAAATGCTTCATGATGAGGAGCCGATCGTTGTTAAAGGAACAATTGATATCGGCGGCTCTGAAGAAAATACCAAAATTACTTTAATCGCCCAGGACGTGACTCCCTTGTCCAATGCTCTTGAAAATCCATACAAGCAGGTTCGTTTTATGGTGGATACCGATAAAGTGTCGCCCGAGAATATAACCGAATTTCTGGTTTCCATAAAAAAATTCCACGGCAAATGTGAAAGTTATATGCATATCTCCAATGGGCAAAGTGAAACCATCGTTTATCTCGGCGACGAATACCGCCTGGATATCAATGACAAATTGAAGAAAGAGGCGGATAGCATTCTGGGGCAGGGTGCCACCGTTTATTCCTAACCGGTTAATATGGAATATGAAAACAGGACATATAGATCCTTAATTAACAAGGATAATCTTGTTTCGTATAATGTGAAAATTGCAGAAAGCGATCTCTTAATCAGTTCTGATGTTCATCTTGCTGATGAAGCCTTCGAGTCCCTTGCAAAACACCGTAATTTTTTAGAGTCCTACATCAAGAATCATCCTGAATTTCAGAAATCTCTGACTCCGCTTGCCGATGATGATTTAGCTCCGCCGATTGTCAGAGAGATGCTTTCGAAATCAAAAATATGCGGAGTAGGGCCGATGGCCGGAGTGGCGGGAGCCGTTTCTGAATTTGTGGGGCGTGATCTTATGGATTTGACGGAAAACATCATCATCGAAAACGGCGGGGACATTTTCTTAAGATCCAAAAAAAAACTGATCACATCCGTTTTTGCCGGAGAATCTCCTTTAAGTTACAATATCAATTTCATCGTAAAACCTAAAGAAACGCCTGTCGGCATTTGCACATCGTCCGGCACGGTCGGCCCATCGCTCAGCTTCGGCAAAGCGGACGCGGTTTGCGTTATTTCCCCGTCCGCGACGCTGGCCGATGCCGCTGCTTCCGCTATCGGCAATCAAGTCAAAAGCAGCCAGGATATCAGAAAAGCGCTGGATTTCGGCATTACAATATCCGGGATTACGGGAATTATCATCATATGCGGAAAAGATATGGGCGCAATAGGGGAGGTTGAACTTGTCTAAAAAACCGGTTGATAGTTCGGGGATATTGGTTTAAGAAATAAGCAGTATTTCCCGTGAATAATCTCCAACCGTAATTGACTGATGGATTTATGAAAAAAACACCCAGCAATGTTTGTCCCGTCTGCAAGATTCAAGCTCTGGACGTTTCCGTTAAAGAAAAGTCCGGCAAGGCATTACAATATAAATGCGCCCGCTGCGGAGAATTCAGAATATCAAATTCACTCCAGCCATGGATCGAGGAAAAAAATCTAGGGCCGAAACTTTCCGGTTGGATAAGGAATCTTTCTGAACTCGGCATGGAAATTCCTGATATTAATATGAGCATTCTGAAGGAAATTGAGCAATCCATTCCAGACTACAATCCCTCCGACAAACAGTATCTTTTTCTGCGGCATATTTCGCAGAAATCTAAATATCCCGGTGATATTGTTTCCATACACCCTCGATTTGATTATCCGTTGGCCTGGGCCTCCGCCCCCGAGGAACTGTTTTTTTATATCAGATTTCTCGTTGAACGTGGCCTGCTGATTTCAATCGATGATAGGAAGGAAATCCTTGCCGGCGGCAACAAGCCGGTGGCAGTCGCCATCAGCCCTTCCGGTTGGGAATATCTGGATAAATACGAGCAAAGAGCAATTGAATTAAGTCAGGCCTATGTGGCAATGTCTTTTTCGAATTCAATGAATATCGCATGGGAAAGGGCGATCAAGCCAGCCATAAATGACGCGGGATACAAGGCTTGCCGGGTTAATTCGAAACAGCATAGTGATAAAATAAACGCCAAAATCATCGCAGAAATAAAAAACTCCCTGTTTGTCGTAGCGGAAGTTACTGAACAACAAAGGGTGGTTTATTTCGAAGCGGGTTATGCCATAGGCAGAAATCTCCCGGTTATCTGGTGCGTTCGCAAAGACGACCTCAAAAACGTTCATTTCGACACGAGGCAGTATAACCATGTCGTCTGGGAAACGACAGACGAGTTAAAGGAAAAGCTCTACGATGTTATTTGTGCTGTGGTCGGACGGAGAAAAAAAATATAATTTAATTTCAAGCCTCAAAAGACAAACGGTGGATTCATGACCCGGGAAACGTTTAAAATGACTTTACTGGCGTTTACGCTGTCAGCGTATTTATTTTTTTCTCCATGTCATTTTTTAAAAGCAGCGTTCGCTGAAGGCGTAACCATTAATTTTCAAAACCTTCTGAATATACTATCCGTCGAATTACCGCCCAATACCACCATTCCGTCCATTTCTCCGACATCTCCCGAATCCTCCGGGGCACTGCCAAGTGCCTTTGATAATAAAAATTTGAGCACAAATCCTAACCCCATTAACTTGCTGAATATACCAGATCCCACCGATGAACTTTTCCGGCCGCTGAATTTCGGGCCTTTAATCGGAGATGAACTTCTCTTGCCGGAAGCGGAATATTATACCATTACCGTTTGCCCGATGTATAATGAAGTTGCAGCACCCGGTTGCTCTGAAACAAACACTCCTGAACAAGCCGCCGAAAAACTAGCCTCTTTTATTTTAAACAAATCATTGAAAAGCGTTATAGATAGGCCTTTCCGAATTATTCTTCCGTCCTCAACGCCTGATGAGACGCAAATCCGGATGCTCCGTGAAATCGAAACAAGATCAGTCTCTATCATTGAAAGCGCCATGCTTGAAGAATTAAAAAGGTCGGGGAAGCATTTGCCGGAAACGGAAGAGGGGAGCCGTCAAAAGGAAACTTTGACTAATAACATGAATATTGCCCGACAGAGCGCCGATAATGGTACAAACTGGACTCTTAATCTGCAAAAAGAAAGATCCATTCATCATTTTAATGTTCCAAAATCATACAGGCAATTGAGCACTCTCTTGGTTTCCGGTCGATAGATCGCCCGAACGAATTTCTGCTAATATTCTTTAAATTATTGAGACGGGTTGTTTGATTATCCTAATCGATTCAATTTCAGCCTATATTTCGAATCGTTTCTCTTTCATGTTTACATAAGATATCTTATAGGACGTAATGTTTTAATTATTAGACAAGGATAGCAGGCCATCAAAAAGCTTAAGTTACTTAAATAATTCAATTTACAGCGATCACAGGATTCTTTATTAAATCAAAGATGATATTGCGACGGCAAGGAATCATATGCCATCGGCGGCTAGTTGCTCAACAAGTTTAGCCTGGCGATCGGAAAGCTTCTTCGGAACTTCAACGTTTATTTTTACGTACTGGTCCCCTTTGGGAGCGCCTTTTAATCCCGGTACGCCATAACCCTTCATGCGAATTTTGGTGTTATTTTGAGTGCCAGGTGCGATTTTGATTCGTTTAGATGTTCCGTCCAGCGTCGGAACATCTATTGTTGTTCCGAGCGCCGCTTGGGTGAATTTGATGGTCTTTTCGATATAGAGATCATTGCCATCGCGGGCATAGATAGGATGAGGCAATACATTAATGTTTAAGTATAAATCGCCACTGGGACCGCCGTTGTGACCGGATAATCCCTTGCCGGGCAAACGCAATTTTTTTCCGTTGCTGATGCCCGCCGGTATTTTTACGTTGATGTCTTCAATCCGGTTTTCGAGCTTAAATGATATCTTTTTATCGGCGCCGAAAACAGATTCTTCTAATGTAATCGACAAGTTATATTCAGCATCCTGTCCTTTTTGCGACATATTCGCGTATTGTCTTCCGCCACCCATACCGCCGCCAAAGAGACCGGCAAAGGGGTCATCATAATCATCGCGGGCGCCGCCTCCCCTTCTTCCTGTACGGAAAGTCGTCCTGCCTCCCTTTGCTCCTCCAAATCCGAAACTTCGCAATATTTCATCAAGATCAAAGTTACGGTAAATATCTTCCTGGGAATATTGCTGACGGAACTGATCAGCCGATCCGAACTGGTCGTACTGCTGACGTTTTTCATTATCACTTAAAACAGCATACGCTTCGCTAATTTTCTTGAATTTTTCCTCAGCCGCCTTATTATTTGGGTTTTTGTCCGGGTGCCATTTCAATGCAAGCTTTCGATAAGCTTTTTTAATATCGTCTGCCGAAGCTTTTTTTTCGACGCCCAGAACCTGATAGTAATCTTCTGCCATATATTAACCTTTATTTATCATATTATTATGATGGAACATTTGTGCATTAATTTAAGCATCAATTCCCATTTGAAAAGCGTCTAAATTCATTTTTACAAGCTTTTCAGGGAAAGAATTTTTAATAACCTTTTGCCAGATGGATTTATCAATGTTCATCAGGTTAGATAGCGCGCCCAAAAGAACCACGTTCGCGGTTTTGATGTTTCCCGCCTTTAGCGCCAGTTCGGCGGCGTTGAAGCTGATAACCCTGCCGTAATGTTTTCTTAAAAAATCAACAGATTCTTCTGGATACTGAGCTTCGCCCATATTGACGACCGGAGGATAAATTTCTTCGGTATTGACAATAATAGAGGCGTCTTGTCTGAGAAATTTCAAATAACGCAGGGATTCCATTTTTTCGAAGGAAACAAGCGTCTGAATGCTTCCCGGTTCGGCCAGCGGAGAATAAACTTTTTTCCCATATCGGACATGGCTGGTCACGCATCCGCCACGCTGCGCCATTCCATGGACCTCGCTTTTTTTAGCATCAAGACCGACTTCCATGATCACTTCACAGGTAATATCGCTGGCCCGCAGGATTCCCTGGCCGCCTACTCCGGCAAATAATATACTTTTTGCTTCATTATCAGACATTTCACCCTCACCCTAGCCCTTTCCCCTCAAGGGAGAGGGAAAAAAGGCGGTACTTGTACTTTAACTTATTGCTTCGAATTTACAGACCTGCGCGCATAAACCGCATCCATTACATAAAGCTTCATCAATGAAGGAGATTCCCTTTCTTTTGGATCCTTCCTTCGTTATTCCTTTTTTCCAGGATATCGGCGGACAGTTAAGACCAAGACAGGATTTACATCCTTCGCATTTATCCGGGTCGACTTTCAGCGCCGGTTTCGGCTTGATGTTCGCTCTTTTAAACAGAGCGCACGGACTTTGCGCAATGATGACCGAAGGCCCTTCTTTGGACAATTCTTCTTTTATGGCGCTGATTGTAGCCTTCTGATCAAAAGGATCGATAATCTTTATATTTTCAATTCCTAAAGATGAAATCAAATCCTTTAGATTAACTTTATTTGCCTCTTTTCCCATCAGAGTATAACCGGTTCCGGGGTGTTCTTGCATGCCGGTCATGGCAGTGGTACTGTTATCCAGAATGATAATTAAAGCGTCACTTCGGTTGTAAGCCATGTTCAGAAGCGGCGTGATTCCAGAATGCAAAAACGTGGAATCACCGATGACGCCGACCACCTTCCCCTTCCCTTTTTCCTTCATCGCTTTGCTCATGCCGTGCGCCATCCCGATACTGGCGCCCATGCAAATGCAGGAATGCAAACCTTCCAGCGGTTTCATATACGACAGTGTGTAGCAGCCGATATCGCCGTGGACGAAAGCCTTTTGCTTTTTCAGAGCGTAAAACAAACCGCGATGCGGACATCCGGGACAAAGATTGGGAGGACGCGGCGAGAGGCTTTCTTGATAAGGCGATAAAGGTTCTGTGGTTCCCGCGATCGCATTTCGGAGAACCCCGGGGTCGAACTCATTGGTGTAGGGGAATGTCTCCTTGCCGATAACTTTAATGCCGAGAGCTTTAATCTGCTCTTCCAGAAAAGGATCGAGTTCCTCGATCACATATATTTTTTTGACTTTGTGAGCGAAATCGCGGATGAGTTGCTCCGGCAAAGGATAAACCATGCCCAGTTTCAGATAAGAATAATCGGGGAAAACTTCCTTGGCGTAGTTATAGGGCATGCCCGCCGTGATGATTCCCACGTCCGGATTATTAATTTCCATTCTGTTTTCCGGAAAAGTTTCGGCAAATTCCCTTAATGCCTGCTGTCGTTTCTCCACCTCCGCCCTACGGATGCGGGCGCAGTTGGGAACCATAACGTATTTCTGTGCATTATAGGTAAAATCTGTTTTGTCCTCGTATGGTGCCGGCTCCGAGAGGGTCACAACCGACTTGGAATGAGAAACACGTGTGGTTGATCGTAAAAACACAGGCGTGTCGAATTTTTCGCTGATCTCGAAAGCAAGCTTGATGTACTCCTTTGCTTCCTGTGCATCGGCCGGTTCCAGCATGGGAATTTTGGCAGACCGCGCGTAGTGGCGGTTATCCTGCTCGTTCTGGGAGCTGTGCAGAGAGGGATCATCCGCACTGATGATCACCAGCGCGCTGTTCGTCCCCGTATAACTGACCGTGAAAACGGGATCGGCCGCGACATTGACACCCACGTGCTTCATCACCGCCATCGCTTTTTCTCCGGCCAGCGCCGCGCCTATAGCCACTTCCACCGCTACTTTTTCATTGGGCGACCACTCCGCGTAAACCCCTTCATACTTGCAGAAATTTTCCAGTATTTCCGTGCTGGGCGTTCCCGGATAGGCGGCAGCAAACCGGACGCCAGCCTCATAAGCCCCCCGAGCAATCGCTTCGTTACCTGACATTAAAACTTTCAAATAAGTAATCCTCCAAACCGGCTTTAACTGAGAGACGAAATCTTATGCTTGATAAAAATGACCTTGGACGCGTCAGAGGCGTCATCCAGAGCCTTGTGATAGTATTCCAGAGCTTTTTCTTTGTCGTTTAATAATTCGTGAATGCGGGCGATGTTGCCATATCCGATGGATTCAAATCCCACGTTGTTGCTTTTCTGAGCCTTTTCAAAAGAATCAAGGGCTGATTTGTAATCATTTTTCGCTTCATAGCAATACCCTATCGAAGACAGCGCGAGGAATTTAAGCCCTGCCTTATCGGACATTCTGAATCCGACGAATTTCTTGTAAGCCGCAATCGCGTTATCCAGTTCACCCGCGTTATAATAAATATTTCCCATATGATAATAAGCCATACGGGCGCTCCAGCTATGGGGATACTTTTCAATCAATTCCTGAAAGGCTTTGATGTTTATCAGGGCCGCCTCCGGATTCGTCACGACATTTTGCGTCACGTTTTTCCATGCGGCGGAGTACATTGTTTTCGCTGAATATTGATAATGACTCCAGTACATATAAATGCCGAAGGCCAGAACGGCGGCAATGGCAATCGCTGACACAATGGAATAAAATCGCTTTTTGTTTTCGGAAATATAATCCCTGATCAAGTCCACCGTGGATTGAAAAACATCCGGCCCTTCCAGATCCTGTTTGGTTAATTTATCCGCCATATTATTTATTCCCCTTTTCTAATATTATATTTTTCAGTTAATTCGAGAAGCAGTTTCGGTATTCTTCGTATTTTCCCCTCGTTGTTCGTGCAGGCGTGAATCGTGTAGCCCTCTACCAGAAGATTTTTCATGTCTTCGTCCCATATGCGGGAGTCAAATCGGATGGTCGCCCTTTTAATATAAGCAAATCGCGTTTCAACCGTCAGCAGCTGATCGTACAGCGCAAATTTCAAATACTCGCAATTCACATTTATCAGCGGGAGATTCAAAGAAAGCTTCCCCAGTTCCGTGTAAGGCACTCCCAGTTGTCGCATCAATTCGTTTCGCCCCAACTCAAACCATTTGATATAGTTGGTGTGATAAACAACCCCCATGGCGTCCGTATCGGCGAAAAGCACCCTGACTTTAGCTAGATTATGAACGGACAACGCTCCCCCAGTCTTTAATGAATTTCTCCATCAACGAATATCCCGGAGAAATCAGAAGATTACTATTCTTCGCGTTGATTTCATTAAAAACCATACCTGCCGCGCGGTTTTCCTCCTTGACTGAAGATAAAACAGCGAAAGGACTCGGATCGGCGACATGCGTTCTGAGATCCAGAGGAGTCGGATGATCGCTCAAAACGATGATCCGGTAGTCGCCGAATGATCCGATTTTATTCAACACCGGTCCCACGATTTTTTCATCAAAAAGCTCTATCGCCATGATTTTGCCTTCGGCATTGCCTTCGTGTCCCATTTCATCGGGTGCCTCCAGATGCACAAAAACAAAATCCATAAAATTTAAAACATCAAGCGCCATTTTGGCCTTGCCGTCATAATTGGTGTCTATGTAACCGGTCGCGCCTTCCACGGGGCAAACTTTCAAACCGGCAATCACCCCGATACCCTTAAGCAAATCAACAGCGGAAATCATTCCCCCGGTAATCGAATACTTTTCGGTCAGCGACATCATTTTCGGTTTCTTCCCCTGCCCCCAGAGCCAGATGGAATTCGCCTCTTTCTTACCCGCTTCTCTTCTCCGGATATTCACGGGATGATTTTTCAATATTTCAGACGCCTTCCGCATGATGGCGTTCACTTCGTCGGCGGACTCGCCCCGCGGCAGATAGTCTGCTATCGGTTTGCCGGTAATATCGTGCGGGGGTGTTGTTTGCGGAGCGGATTGTGCGTCCCGCTGGACGAATAGATGACGATAACCGACACCGGGGAAAAACTTGTGGAGCAACGAGCCTAATGTCTTTTCGAGATCAAGAATAATTTCCCTGGATTCCGAGGTGGAAATGTGCCCGGCGGTAAAATCATCCATGAATTCTCCGGGAGAATCCTTCTCGCCGATGGTCACGAGGTTGCAACGGTAAACCATGTCATTGTGACCAAGGCTGATGCCCATGCTGGCGGCTTCCAGCGGTCCGCGGCCGGTGTAATTTTCAACCGGATCGTAACCCAGCACACTCAATGTGGCGACATCGCTTCCCGGATTCAAACCCTGCGGAATGGTGTCCACCAGACCCAGCGTTCCTTCCGCGGCGACCTGATCCATGAAGGGCGTAAACGCGCACTGCAGCGGCGTCTTTCCGCCTAATTTATCTGTCGGATAATCGGCCATTCCATCGCCGAGTAAAATTACGTATTTCATTTTATATAAACTTCTTTCGTTTTCTTAATTTAAATCGTCTTCGACCCGAATGAGCATAGTCTTGCCCTGCACAATATCAAGCCTGTCAATTTTTTCCAGCGCCTTGCGAACATCTTTTTCCCTGGCTTTGTACGTGGTCATCACAATCGGTACGGCGCCCCTTTTCCCTCTGGCCTTCTGGATACAGGCGGCAATGCTGATGTTGTGTTTCCCCAGAATACCGGCGATCTTCGAGAGTACGCCCGGCCGGTCAAGCGCGGAAAAGCGGAAAAAATATTTTGTTTCAATATCGTCCATGGGTATCAATTTTATTGGAGTCATTGCTGTTTCGCTGATCGATCTCAGCGGCCCTCTGCAATTATGACCGTTCAGGACATTCCGCGCGCTGTCCATGATATCGCTGAAAACGGCGCTGGCGGTCGGCATCATTCCCGCTCCCTGTCCGAAAAGAAACACGGGACCGGACGCGTCGCCCATGATATGAAAAGCGTTGTAATTCCGGTTCACATTGGCCAGAAGATGCGATGACGGAATCATGGTCGGATGGATTCTGGCTTCCACCGTTCCTTTTTTCAGCATGGCGATAGCCAGTAATTTGATTCTGAAGCCCAGATCCCGGGCAAAGGCGATATCCTCCCGGCTGATTTTTGTAATGCCTTCCAGATAAATATCCTTCAAATTGACTTTCTTTCCGTAAGCCAGCGAAAGAATAATCGCCATTTTATGCGCGGTATCGATTCCTTCGATGTCAAAAGTGGGATCCGCTTCGGCAAAACCCAATTTCTGCGCTTCCTTTAAAACATCATGAAAGGGTTTGTCTTCATCCGTCATTTTGGTCAGAATGAAATTACAGGTTCCGTTCATAATGCCCATGATCGAATTGATTCTGTTCGCTGCAAGGCTTTCCTTGAGGGTTTTTATAATCGGAATGGTTCCGCCGACACTAGCTTCGAAACCGATGTACACGGCATTCTTCTGCGCGGCAGCAAATATTTCATTGCCATGGGTAGCTAGCAGCGCTTTATTCGCCGTTACCACATTTTTGCCCTGACGGATGGCCTCCAAAACAAATGTTCTGGCCGGTTCATACCCTCCCATCAGTTCAATGACTATCGAAATATCCTTGTCGTTGATTATTTCACGCGCGTTTTTGGTCAGAACTCCCTTATTGATTTTAATTCCGCGCGATGTGGTTATATCGATGTCGGCGATTTTCTTCATAACCAGTTTCGCGCCGAGCTTTTTAGCGATTAAATCTTCATTCTGCTTCAGCAGCCGGACGACGCCGCTGCCGATGGTACCGAAACCGATTAAACCGATATTAACTTCTTTCATCATATACACCTGAAATTATTTTGTATTTTCACTTATCTCCCATTAAAGGGACCATAATTTTCAACATGATTTCCTA
>JASEHT010000049.1 GCA_030018675.1 Smithella sp. | reverse complement strand
GCCATTGAAGAGTTTCATATTGTAATCGTTAACCGTGATCAGCACCGGGCGGCCTTTGTACCAGCGCTGTTGAGGATTGATCAGTCCTCTCTCGGAAAGAATTTGCTCGACCAGGACATTGATGCCTTCTACGCCGTAAGGGCCCTGGTTTAGGGCGCAAAGAATTCTGAATGCGTCATAGAGTTTTAACGCGTCCGCAGCGTTTTCCGCCGAAAGATATGCGCCATAGCCTTCGATGACGGGTTTTGTTAAGGCATTCTTCAGGGCGTTGGGACGCGGTGTTTCCTGCCAGGCAATGTCGGGGAATTTTCCATCTTTCAATGTTGATAGAGCGTCTGCTCCGTTCCCGTCATTGACAAATCGACCCGCAGCCGCGATTCCGCTTTCAGCATGGAACCGGTAGTTCTTTTTCAAGACCACCAGGCAATCGGTCAGCGGATATTTCTGCTTGTCCGGAGCGGAGGCAGGAATCTTTGAACCGGTCAGATCGGTAAAGAGTTTGCCGAAGTCAGGTGAAAAAAATTCCTCTCTGCCGCCGCCGCACATATCGCCGAGAACTGCGCCTGCTTCGACGGAAGCGAGTTGATCCCGGTCACCGATGAGAATCAGACGGGAATCCTGTTTAAGCGCCAACGCCAGTTTGGCCATCAGCGGCAGAGCAACCATGGACGCCTCGTCGATAATGACAATATCGTACGGCATGAGATTTTTCCCGGAATATCGAAATCGTGTTGAACCTGAAATTGTTCCGAGAAGACGATGAATGGTGGAAACCTCTCCGGGGATTTGTTTTTTAATGGAATCGTTACAATCAAGATGATCTTTCATTGCGGTTATGGATTCCTTAAGCCGCATGGCGGCCTTGCCGGTTGGGGCAGCCAGGGCAATCTTCAGCCCCGCATTGTCATGCTGTTCCAGAAGGAGCGCGAGTATCTTGATAACGGTCGAGGTCTTGCCGGTTCCCGGACCGCCCGATACGATAACAAATTTCTTCCGCAGGGCGGCTACCGCGGCTACTTTCTGCCAATCAGGAGCTTTATCATCACCCTCCGGGAAAAGTCTGTTCAATTCCTCGCTCAAGTTTTTTTTATCAAGCGTTTCATCGGTTGATGATGCCTTATCAAGAATAATACGCGCCAAATCATGTTCATATTTCCAGTAGCGATACAGGTAGAGTCTTTCCTTGCCGTCCATGACGAGGGGACGGAATTCCCCCCCGGAGCTTACCGTCGGCATTTTCGAAAGATGCCTGTGCAATTCTTTCAGTTCGGGAACGCTGACCTTGTTGCCGTCGATAATGATTTCCCTACCGGCGATATCCGCGAGGTTCAGACAGATGTGGCCATGAGCAACCGCGTTACTCAACAGGCCAACAATATGTCTGAACAGGGCGTCTGTTTGCCCGGACTCCCGAACAATGAAGTCGGCGAAATTCCTATCCAGAGCATTGAGTTCATAAATCATATCGGTCATTTTATTCATGGCCTTGAATCAAAATATCAGTCATGTCGTCAATCATCTGCGCCGGCGGCATATCTCTGAAAAAACCGAAGGCTTCACCATGCCCGGCGCTAATCCCCCGGAGAAAAACATAAAGCACGCCGCCAAAATGTGTTGCGTAGTTATAATCCTTGATTCGCAAAGATAAATATCTGTTTAGGGCCACCGTGTACAAGAGGTATTGAAGCGGGTAGAGATTCCGCTCCATTTCCTTCTTCATGGCCTCCCGGCCGTAGTCTTCAATGCGGTAGCCCAGATGATTAGATTTCCAGTCCAGCAGATAGAATTTTCCGCCATGTTCAAAAACCATATCCATGAATCCCCGGACCATTCCTCGAACCGGCTGAAAATTCAAATAAGAACTGATCCTGTTCATATCGGTAGATTTGTTTATGGCTCCCCATTTGCGCAGACAATGGTTGAGACGGTCCGATGTGATGTATTTCAGGGGAAAGAAAAACTCTAATTCTGTGAGCCAGCTTCCGGCCTTCATGCCGCCTAAATTCAAGACGCCTTCCGACGTTGCAATTGGCGCATTCATAATGGCGTTGACCATATCTGTCACAGGGGCCTTCCATTTGCTGTCGTACCCGTACTTTTCCAATTCCTTCTCCACGAGAGCGTTGATTTCTTCCAGAGAAGGCCCGGCAAAGTTGAGTTTTTCAAAGACCTCATGAAAGAAAATACCCGCCTGAGCACCGCGGGGGAAAGTGAAGATGCTGGTTTCGTCCGAAACCTTGATTTCTGATTCTCCGTCCGCTTTATGGCCGACCGTCATTTCATCTCTGTCGGGCATCTCGATGGCGGCTGTTTCATGGGAGGCTAACGAGGAGAAGCTAGTCACACGCCAGTCACTGCTTAGTGTTCCGGAAAATTCTCTGCAGAAAAGTTTTTTTACGTCATCCGTAACCGGATTATAGGGAACAGCACTGCCGGCTTCACGCATCTCGCGGACGGAAAAAGCATCATTCGCTTTGTTCGTAAGCGTTTTCAATTGATCACGCATGTCTTCCGGGGATAATGTCTTTATTTCATCGGCCAGACACTGGACCGGATCGGGGGACAGCCTGGTCTCTTCACTGGCATGAAGAATGTACGAGATGGAGGAGGTTTCCGGCCTGTTTTGCTTCCTTCCGCTGGTAATTCTGCCTGCGACCAGGTAGCAGCGATATTGCGCCCGTGTAAGGGCTACGTAAAGTAGGCGGACATTCTCAGCCAGACTTTCCTTCTCTGCGATGATCTTGTTCTTTTCATAGTCATCCGAGCCGAAGTCTTTCACCGGATTAAAATCATCCCGGTGGAAAGAGATGACCGTGCCGGAGTCCTTGATACCGCCCCACAGAAACGGGCAAAATACAATAGGAAACTGAAGTCCTTTACTGATATGGACAGTTAATATCTTGACGGCTTTTTCATCTGTTTCCAGACGGAGTTCATATTCGTCGGAACGTTCTTCGGAGCCGACACGTTCGCTGAACCAGGTGACGATTCCCTCCATGCCTGATTTTTGTTCATGCTCTTTCCGGTGAATGATTTCAAAGCAGTGAAGAAGATTCGTCAGCCGGCGCTCTCCGTCGGGATACCGCAGCAGTCGCCCTCTGATTTCCTCCTGGGCCAGCATGGATTGAGCCATCGCCATGAAACCGCGTTTGAGCCAGGTTTCATGATATTCCCGGAACGTCTGAAGGCATTGTTCCCAAGCATGTTCATGATCCAGAAGATTCGCTATGTCATCCCCCGACCGGCCGAGAATCGCGGTGACCAGCGCGGCTCGGATTTTTGTTTCGTTTCCGGGATCGGAAAGGGCGTTCAGAATTGTGTATAGGCCCTGAGCCTCTTCTGTGGCAAGAACGCTCTTGTCGCTCCGAACCACACTCGGAATATTCAGTTCGCGCAACGCGTCCTGAACAGAGCCGGCCTGACGGTGGGTGAGAACAATAACCGCGATGTCTTCGGGTAGCAGAGATTTGCCGCTGTCGTTTGTCTGATTCTCCCGGTCATGGATTTTTGCTTTTCCCTCCCCGCCGTCATTCAGCAGACGGGAGATTTCTGTGGCGGTAAAGCCGGAAACGGCATTGTTCGCCCGGCCGATGTTGATGGCTTTACCATTTTCATCCGGCGGCACGATCCAAATCTGCAAGGGTGCGGGATCGCCGTCCGTCAGAACGAAAGACTTTTTGCTTGCATCATGGCCGGATTTTAACGGGTGATAGAGAATTCTCCGGTCAACAAACTGATTGGTTTTATGAAAGAGTTCATTGAAAGCCGAAAGGAGCAGGGGTGTTGAGCGCCAGTTGGCGGTCAGGGTAAAACGCTTGTCCGGCGGGACATCTTCGGATGCTTTTATATAGGCGAAAATGTCGGCGCCGCGAAAGCTGTAGATGGCCTGCTTCGGGTCGCCGATCAGAAACAGCGGATAGTCCGTGCCGGCGTATATTTTTTTGAAAATATCATATTGCACGGGATCGGTGTCCTGGAATTCATCGATGAGTGCAGCATGATATTTGCCACAGAGGTTTCCGGCTAATGCCTCGCCGCTTTTTCCGTAAAGCGCCTGATAAAGATCATTCAGGAGATCATCGAAAAAACGGATGTTTGATTCCTGCTTGCACAAAGGAAGTCTTTCCCTGCAGAACGTGATGAGTTCGGCAAACCATGCGAGCATGCGCTTATCAATATTATTTTTCAGTGTCTCGCAGATTTTAAAGAACTCGTGGGTCGGCGCCGTGCCCTTATCCTTTGTGCCTTTTGCTATTCCGGATTCAGTGAACTTGCCGAAATCCTCAAAAAGGTCAAAGGGATTATCCCCGCCTGCATAGGCGTCCATATCTGAGAACAAATCCGGAAGCAGGTCTGCCCTATAATTATCGGCAGACCTGCTGAGGCCCTTGTCGTTTTCGATAATCTCTTTGATTTCATCTTTTCGGGTTCCCCATTGCTTTTGCACTGCTTTGAAGGCGGTGAAACAATCTTTTTCTACAGTTGCTGTCTCTTCGGCGCTGAAGCGCGGGACGATCTCCATTTTGGGGTTTGAAAGCATTCCCTGGAGAAAATTTATGAATTTTTTAGGTGAATAATTCTTCTGTAATAAACATTTCAGAAGAGGTGACGATTCGCCGAAGAAATTCTTTCTCCAGAAATCATCGATTATTTCCTGAAGAAAATCGGACTGGTCTTTGACGAGTTCCGTGTCATAAAGGGAACCGCTCTCAAAGGCATTTTCCATAAGGGCATGGAGGCAGAAACTGTGAATGGTGTAGATCGAAGCGGTATCGAACGCATTGAGCGCGCGTTCGAGTTTGATCCGGGCTTCTATTCGGCCGGCATCTTGAACATCGAGGCGTTTCAAAAGACCGATGAGGAAGGTGTCCGTTGTCACATGACCATCCAACGCCTCCATCAGCTCGCGTATCCGTCTGCGAATTCTTCCCCGCAGTTCTTTTGTTGCCGCCTCCGTGAACGTGACGACGAGAATCTGTTCCGGCAGCAGGTTTTTCTCGATCAGCAGACGCAGATAGAGACAGGAAATGGCATAGGTCTTTCCCGTTCCGGCGCTGGCTTCAATCAGGTTAATCCCCGAAAGATCAATATTTAAGTGATCCAGTTCTTTCATTATTTATGCCTGCTTTGGTGTTGAACGAACGGCTCCAGCAAAGAGCGGGCAATGCTTTCAAATTCGTCGTTGAAAGGATTATTCCGGCCAAAACACAGTTTGTAATAAGGATTGCTTCCTTCTCCCGGGATGTCATTGTAACCGTCATCCCATTGGCCTGACGCTTTTTTAATACTCCATTCTTTTTTCTGGGCGTAGGCCATGGCGCAGGCGGGAAAGAACCTCAGGGGAGCCGATAATCCCTTCCAGTATGTTTCCAGAATATTCTTCAGAACTTCTTCCGCGTTTTCCAATGGAGAGTATGTTTCGGAACCGTCCGTCATCATCAGCAATGTTTGCCGGGGGTAATCCTTTTCCTGCTTCACGTTGAGGACGACATGTTCTATCCAGGCGCGCAGTTGATCCTTTGCTTTTAACTTGGCGCAGCGATAACGGATCATCCGGTCTTCCCAAATTCCGTCAAGCCTGCCTGTGAGTCTGAATCCGGCGACCTCGATGTCGAAATCGAGAGGAGGCAATGGTTTGGAGATGCTTGTTTTTTCTTCTACTGCTTGCGCAAATGCATTCACCTCTTTGCATGTGTCATCGAAGATAATTTCTCCGTGCCGTGACGGTGGAATTGTTCCGCGACAGCGGGCAATAGCCAGAAAATCGCGGACGTTGCCGCCCCGGAGGATAATTTCCAGCAGGTCCTTTTTCAGCGCGTAAAGTTCCAGCCCTTCTACAGAGAACGGTTCCCGTTCTTCAAGCGGAGAGTCTTCATCTTCCAGCCGGATTCCCAACCGGCTGTCCAGAAAATATTTTGCCGGGTTATCAAAGAATCGGAGGAGCTTTGTCAATGATATCTCTTTCCAGTCGTCGGGCGGGGCCGGAAGCGGTGTGGACAGGAAAACCGCAGAATCTTTCATGCCGCTTTGTTTTTCCAGGAGAGCTGAGTAATTTTCTTTGGAGTAGCTGAACAAAGGCGATTCCCCGGTGAAATAGCTACGGCTGAAGGCCTGGAGGCGGTGCTTCGTAACAAGCCGTTTCGCTATTTTATCATTGTTGCCTGCTTTGAATCCCCGTCCGACGGCGTCCAGGAGTTCGCTGACGAGAACCGAAGGCGTGATGTCGCTGTTGTCTTTGATGCTTTGGCCCACGTAGCTGATGTAAAGGCAGTCGCGGGCTGAAAGAATAGATTCGAGAAACAGATAACGGTCTTCATCGCGCAAAGAACGGTCGCCGCGCCTGGGGTTTCGGGCCATGAGATCGAATCCGATGGACGGGTTCCGGCGGGGGAAAGCGCCGTCGCTCATGCCGATGAGCGCGATCACCCTGAACGGAATACTGCGCATGGGCAGCATGGCGCAGAACGTCACGCCGCCGGTCATGAAACCAACCCCTTTGTCTTCTTCGTCCAGTCGCGCTGAAAGCCATGCGCGAATCACACGAAGGTCCACTTTTTCATCAAACCCGGCCTGTTCGGCCAGCTCGGCGATGGTTGACGCTACATCATGAAGGGTCGAAAGTTCGTGCGCCATATCATCATCTGCGGAGATGAAATCTTCAAGAAGGGCCCGGCAGGTTTCCGTCCATTCCTTGAGCGTACGGGGTCTGTTCAGGTCTTCGGTAAAGGTTGCGACCTTGTTGATATAATCCACAAGCTTGCCCAGCGCCTGCGCATGGGAACCTTCCATGTCATCAAAGGGCAGTTTGTCGTTGAAAAGTTGTCCGTTCTCGTCGGGCATGGCGTAACCCAGAAGAAGCCGGTCCAGGCCGGCACGCCAGGAATTCTCACGGTAGCCGGGAAGTCCCCGTCTGCTCCGGCTCTGTTCATCAATGCCCCATCGTATGGAGGTCTCTTTGATCCAGTTCCGGATCGTTTCGATCTCTTCATCGTTCAGGTTGAAACGTCTTCTCACAGGCATCGCCGTGAGAATGTCGAACACTTGCACCGACGTGAACCGGCTGCCGGAAAGGTCAAGAAGTTTCAGCAGGACAGCGGCAATCTGACCTTCATTCTTGATTTTGCGATCGGCGATGGCGTATGGAATTCTCAGCGATGGATCCCGACAACCGTCAAAGACAGCCGCTATATAGGGCGCATAGATTTCAATATCGGGCGTCATCACCAGGATATCCCTTGGTTGAAGGCCGTCGATTGTCTCGAACAGGTGCAGAAGGTTGTCATAGAGCACTTCGATTTCCCGCATCGGGCTATGGCAGGAGTGAATCTGGACGGACAGGTCATCCTCGTTGATGAGGCGTTTTTCCGTGCCATCCTCCGCGCCGGAGAGATTGAGAATGTCTGACTGGACCTTGCTCAGCAAAGAGGGTCCGGCAGGATCTTCATAGAGATCACTCTGGCCGGCCGCTACATCACTGATTTCGATGACCATATCCGAAAAGTCACGGCCAAGTTTTCCCAAAGAAGACAGGAGCGGATTGCCTTCAACCCTCAATGCGCCGGCCTCGGGCTTCAAGAAAGCCTTTTCTCTGCGTGAAATAATGTCCGACCAGTATTCTCGCGTGGGACTTAAAAGAAACAGGTTGACTTCCGTAAATTGGACAATCGATGACAGGATTTCCATGTGGTACTGGGGAAGATAGGAGATACCGAACACGCAAATCCTTTCAGGCAGTTTGTTTTCCGGCGCCAGACCCTTCATGATCCTGAGACGAAACTCTTCCTTCATCTGTCCGCGGTGAAGCCCTGTGCTGCTTTTTACGATTTCTCTCCACAAAATCGCCTGCCACTCTTCGTTGCTTTTTGCTTTCTTTGATGCTTCCCATTCCTTGAGCATTTCGGGACGATAGATCGAGTACTGATCAAATATGTTGGCAAGACGGTCTGCCAGCTGAAAACGCTTGAGACCGTCTTTGTCTTCAATGAGGTAATTCAACAACGGGAGAAATTCTTTGCGTTCTAGAAGATTGTTTAAAAGCTTTATGATTTTCCAAGTGAGGACTTCACGGGAAAAGGAAGCCGTGACGGTGATATCGCGAAACACGAGACTGAACAGCTGCCAAACCATGGTATTAGGGAAAGGATAGCTGCTGTTGGCCCAGACACCGAAACGCTTGGCGAGTTCCATCGCCACCCAGCGCTGCATGCCTTTGCTCTGCACGACAATAACTTCCGGCGTCAAGGGAGAAGACAGGGGCTTCTTCAGGACACCGGCGAGGGCCTCGACCAGGTTTTCCATGCGGTTGCCGGTATAGGTGTTCAGGGGCATTCGTGTTTCCTTGGCTGGAATTGTTTAACGTTGATAATACATAACTTTATAATATTATCAACCCATAGCTGACGGTCTGCGTCAAGCCGTCTTGATTGTGTTTTCAGTTTCATCAAAGGTTAAAGACCGCATCCGGAAATCATCGCTTGTCAGATCACTTAATTTCGGTGAAAAGCCTGTTTTAACTGTGCTTTTCTTATTGAGGTAGGATTGCAAATATTATTTGGCCGCTTAAAGGAATTCTTTGACATAAATGGTTAAATTTAGTAATGAAACACAAACAGTTTAACGTCTTTTTGTTTATAAACGTAACCTTATTATTAATAAAATTTACAATTGAAATCGAAAGGAGAAAGTTATGAAAAAAGTATTCATGTTTACACTGGCGTTAATGATGATGGTTGTTTTTACAGCATGGAACGCGGAGGCCGCGCGTCCCGGCGGATTACCGGCGATATCTGTGGATGAGAGCATTAAAGATTGTGATTGCAGTCTTTTCCCTCAATGTTGTGAACAGCCCGCAGTAGTCCCTGCTCCTAAACCTGCTCCCGTTGCTGCTCCCATGAAAGAGAAGGTAACCATCTCTCTTAATATCGAATTCGACACCGATAAAGCGGTGGTTAAGGACAATTATTATAGCGAAATTAAAAAAGTCGCCGATTTTATGAAAGAATTTCCGGATACCAACGTAACCATCGAAGGGCACACTGACGCGATTGGATCGCAGGAATACAATCAGGCTTTATCCGAGAGACGCGCCAGCAGCGTCCGCCAGTATCTGATTGATAAATTCGGCATGGACGGTTCCCGTATTTCCGCTGTGGGTTACGGTGAAGATCTTCCCGTCGACACCAACGACACCGAAGAAGGAAGGCAGAAAAACCGCAGAGTTGATGCTGTTATGGAAGCTGTGAGAGTCATCCGATAATCTTTATAACGTTAACGTATGATCATAAAAAAGACCCTGTACGAAAATGTACGGGGTCTTTTTTTATCTGCCCAATGATTTTAACGGTGAAATCTGGAATTTCCTTTCAGGATCTCTTGAGGGACAGTTCCAGCCTGTCAGACGGGATCAGTCCCAAATAATCATCTCGTTTGCGAAATCAATCTTGTAATGAAATTCTCTCAGCAGATCCATCCCCAGCAGTCCGTCAAATTTCACCGCGGAATTTTCGTGCGGCACAATAAAAACATTTCGTTTCAAAAAGGTGTGAGGCCCCACCTTGATACGACTCATGGTGATCATGCTTGCTTCAATGAGTCCTCCACCGACCACTTCGCCCCTTGCCTTGGTCGCTTTGTTCCGATTGATGTATAAGCGTTCCGCGATGTTGTTGTGTATCGTCGTTCCGGTCGCGCCGGTGTCCAATATCAGATTCGCTTTGGTTTCATTTCTGTCATAAACGAACGTTACGGGAACCAGAACCAGATTCCCCAGGATGATAACCTTTGTGGTTTTATCATCCGTGGATTTAACACCGGAACCTGTATGGTCAGCATCCTCCGGGAGAATCGATCTTTCGTCCGTGGTGACGGCTTCACAGTTCAGACCTTCCACGGGATAATCCGAAAAAGCTTTGTTTCCTGCGGGGTCAACACAAATAAAGAATGCTGCCGCGCAGGTGTTGAACGATATAAAAAATACGAATAAAAGAACGGATAAAATAAGTCGGGAATTGAAGCTGAATATTTTTTCGTTTTTTCTCATGATCTGTTCCGAATCGCACGATTCATTTAAATCAAAATCCCGCTTGTCGAAGAATGTCTCGTTAATTAAAACGCTCTCAGAGAAAAATCAACAAAGCATAGAAATATGTAACTATCGGCTAATCTGAAGGGCTACCGGGTTAATCGCTTTCCGTTTCTAATTCATCGGGAACGAGCAACGATCTTCGTTTAACAGCAAAAATATTAACGAGCGGCTTTGATGATCGCGTCTTCAATGATTTCGGCATCTTCGCCGATAAAAGGATTAATCAAATCCGTGTCCACTTCGCCTTTAACCGTAAAGTTGTCGTCATCGAATTTAACCGTGATGGTGTACGTGCTGTATCGCACTTTACGGCTCATCTTAATCAAACCGCTTTCCCTGCTCTGATAATCAATCCCATAAAAAAGTTCAGTGCCCTTGCTTATCGCCGCGCCGAACATCTTGTCATAGTTGTTCATGAAGATTTGCGGTTCCATATTGACCGGCGCTCTCAGCCCCTGGGCGCAGGAAAACAAAAATAACAACGACAAAATGACGAATACGGGCATTTTCTTAATCATGGCGATTCCTCCTTCGCGACGAAGAATATAAACCGGAACATTGGAAATAATTACGCATTATTAAATAAAATTCGTTTTGTGGCAAATGATTTTTACGCAGGGGAAGCATTTCTCCTGCCGCATTAAATCTTTAACCCATGCAAATATCTGATCGATAGCCGTTTATCACCAAGAAAAACAAAGAGAATTTACAATATAAATTCCGCGAATCTTAAAATTGACATAGGCAAGGGGTTGATGTAAAAATAAATCAGCAATAGCAGAGAGGTCTTTCGGATTGGCGGGCAAGAAACGCGTTATAATGATCACAGGAATTGTGCTGGTGATGGCCATTGTCGCTATCGCGGTTTCGGCGTGGTTTTATGCGGCAAATAAGCTGTCGCATCTGGACAGCTACAAAGAATCCATTAGCAAAACCGTAAGCGAGGAGTTGAACCGGAATGTTTCCTACAAAACGGGCTCGGCAGCGCTAACGCTTCGAAAAGGCCTTTATTTCCGGTTTACAGATGTGGCGGTTAAGGAAAAGGACGGCTCCTCCGATTTCGTAAATGTTCATGATGCCTTCGTCAGGGTCAGCGTGCTTTCGTTGTTGATCAACCGGATTGTTCTTTCTGAAATCGTTCTCAAGGAGCCCCACCTTTCCATCAAAAGGGACAGTGCCGGGGAATTGAATATCGCGGATCTTTTGATAGAGAGAGAAGACGGTCGAACACCCAAAATCCGCAAAATCATCATTGAAGATGGACGGGTCACTTTGTTGGATCAGGCCTTGGGCGGCGATGCTACTTCAATGACGTTGGAAAATTTTGACGCCAGCATTGATTCCATTTTTTCAACGAACAGGTATCGTTTTAAAATCACGACATCCGTTGTGGAAGAAAACAACAAGGCGCAACTGGCGCTGGATGGTTATTTCCGTCGGGCGCCTTCCGGAGAACCGTTTTATGAAAGCCAAGTGAGGGCTTCTATCCAGGTGAACGGTTCCGATTTGCGGCATTACAGCGCCTATTTAAAAAAGTACACGCCTCTGGAACAAATGGGCGGACATCTGGACGCGGATGTCAAGTTTTCCGGCAGGTTTTCAGATTTCAAATCCAACGGGTCGATCCGTGTGAAAAACGGCCTGCTCAGTTATCCGGCGGTTTTTAGAGATGTTCTGAGACCGAAGATGATTGCGCTGGATTACGACATGGCTCGCGATCAGCAAAAAATCAATATTGATGTGGACCATCTGGCGATTGACAAGTTCAAGGCAAAAGGCAGCTTCGGCATGGAGGATCTGGATAAGGATGATCCCTTGCTGAAAGCGTCCGCGGTCACCGAGATATTTATTCTCCGTGAAGTCCGGTCTTATGTTCCCTGGGATATTATCCCCGAACCGGTTGGAGATTTTATAGACATGCACGTTAAGGACGGAAATTTCCGTCTGGTGGAAGGAACGCTGAACGGACGGCTCAGCCGGATAGCCGATTTTAATGCCAGGAATAACGCGGATTTGCTTTCCATTCAGGCGGAGGTGAAGAAAGGGGTGTTTGAAGCGCACAGTTCCGCGCCGCTTTTCCATGATATCAACGGAATTCTGGAATTAAAAAAACGCAGGTTTTCCCTGAAGAACATCAACGCGCGTTTCGGACTTTCTCCTCTGACGATGGAAGGCGGCATCTCCGATTTCGGCCTGTCTTCCCCCATCATTTACACGGCTGAAATGAAAGTTCGGCCGGTCCGCAATGAAGTAATATGGCTTTTAGGGGAGGAAAATTTCCGGGAGTTGAATTTTAAGGGACCTTCGACTGTTGTTCTTTCCGGCAAGGGCACGGACGAGGCTTTTCGCATCAATGCCCTGTGGGATCTGACAAACGCAGCGTATTCCTATTCCAATGTTTTCGAAAAACCAGCGGCGAGAAAGAACAGGCTTGCCGCTGGTTTGATCATCAGCCCGGACGCGGTTAACATATCTTCTTTCGATTATGCCCTTTCCCCGGCCAGCATAAAAGGTTCAATGATG
>JASEHT010000048.1 GCA_030018675.1 Smithella sp. | reverse complement strand
CTGTATTTACGCTCAGCCAGTTTGAGACATAATGCCCTTCCCAATCCTGAACCTGCCCCGGTGACCACCGCGTTCTTCATTTATAACCCCTTGGTAAATGAGATTTCATTTCTTAAAAGCACAAAGCCTGCCCTCTTCCATGTGCTTCACTGTTTCCTGCACGATTTTATTAAGTTCTTCTGTGGTCATTTTCTGAAGATCGATGGAATTGACATGCTGATCAAGATATTTGATATACGCCTGCATCGCATTTTTCGTATCTTCGGTATCGAGACAACGGATGCTTTGTGCCATCTCGATGCTCAATCCGTGTCTCAAGGTTGTTTCCATGCCGTCATGAACGCACTTTTTAATCGCGTCCACGGCGGTCATAGGACGCCTGCTCATCAGATCGGCAAATTCCTGCACCTTCTGCCTGAATTCCGCCTTACTGAAACACTCCGTAATCAAGCCGATGCGCTGCGCTTCCTGAGGATTCAACTGATTGCCGCGCAGCATAAACTCCAAAGCCTTGGCACGGCCGATAAGCCGGGGCAACCTTTGAGTCGAACCGCCACCGGGCACAATGTTAATCAGCACTTCGGGCTGTCCGAGCGTGAATCCCTGATCACCAATCATGAACCGGAAATCAAAGCAGGCGGAAAGCTCGGTGCCTCCGCCGTTGCAATTGCCGTTGATAGCCGCAATCGTAATTTTGTTGAGCCGCTCAATAGCGAAATACACCCTTTGCATAATAAACCACAAATAAAGGCTCGAAGAATAGCCGCTTATGATTCTGGCAAATTTCAGCATCAGCGATTCGTACCAGCCGAAACAGTCCATCAGCCAGTTGATATGTGTGGTTATGTATTTTAATAAAGCGCCGGTTATTCTTGTTCGGGGAAAAAGATTTAAAAGTAATTTCTTATTATCCGTGGATAACGTGAGAAGTTCGGGAATGGAAAAATGCATGATGTAAACATCTTCAATGCCGCCGGTCAGAATGAAAACACGGACCGAATCATCTTTTGATGCCTGCCTGACGATGGAAAACAGTTCTTCCAGCATGGCCACGGTCAGAAAATTAACCGGGGGATTTTTCATTTCAACCCAGAGCGTGGATTTTTCACGCCGCGTGGAGAAATACGTGTAGCTATTCATACTGTTACCTCTCAAGTCAGACTTTAATGTAACTCAAGTATTACAGCGTAACGGTTTCATCTTTAACAAAGGGATTCTCTTTTTAACGATTATCACGGAACACCAGATTCTTGAAGAAAAATCTGCTGATACCCTGATAAACAGCCGGAGACAGCCGTTTCAGAAAATAGGCCGGCCACATCTGCAACCCCGGCGAAACCTTGATGCCGGTATCGCGTCGCAGGGCGCTTATTCCCTGCCGGGCGACCACAGCCGGCGAGACACCAAATGTTTTGTAAAATTTTTCCACCACGGTCTGCTTTGTTCCTCCGCAGTTATCCGCAAACAGTATTTTACCGTCTTTGATGATGTTAGTATTGATGATCCCGGGACAAAGCACGCTGACCTTTACATTGTATTTGTGCAGTTCGCCCCGTAGCGATTCGGCAAGCCCCACCATGGCGAATTTACTGGTGCAGTAGGGCGCCATCCCGGGCAGGCCGATGAGTCCCGCGCCGCTGGCGGTAATCAGAATGCTTCCGCTACGGTGGTCGATCATCTTAGGCGCAAAATAATGCAACATATAGACCGCTCCCCAGAGATTGATGCCCATGACCCATTCCCAGTCTTTAATCGTCAATTCCCTGAAATTGCTTCCGACGCCTATTCCCGCGTTACAGCACAGGATGTCCACATGTCCCCATTGCGAAAAATATTCGCCGGCGAATTTTTCAACGTCATCCACGTTGGAATGATCAACGCGGCAGCCCGACGCTTTGACACCCCTGGCTTTAATCTCATCCACAACTTGATCAATCCTGTCTTGGACGATATCGGTGATGAAAACATTCGCGCCCCTGCCGGCCAGCTGCAAAGCAAGTTCCCGGCCGATGCCGGAACCGGCTCCGGTCACGACGGCATTTTTGTTTTTAAAATTCATAAGTCCAAACACGGGTCATCTCCTTATCGTACCGACACAAGCTTTGCCGGCGGCGGTTTCAGAATCTCCGACTCTTTTTCCACAGCAGGTTCCACTACCATCGCCGATATTCTTTTGGCATTGACGTCGGGTATTACAGTTCCCGCATCGCTCAAGGACCGTTTACTCACAACACAGCCTAAACCCTCCAACACGGCCTTCGTATCTGAGCAATTCAAATCGGCATTTTCACTGTCGGCGATGATGATGCGTAAAGAAACACCGGCCTGCGCTGCGGGAGAGAGTTCACGAACATGGGCGAAAAGTGACGCCTTGTCGCAGATCAGTGTGATCTTCGCGTCGGGATTGCCGATCGCCGCGCCGATGGCAAATGGCAGGCCGACACCCGGCATGTCACTTTCATCCAGGCAGAACAGATCGCGGTATTCTGCATGTCTCAAAATATAGGCGGCCGCTTCGGAGATTCCTGCGCCGTCGGCAATGATGATGTCATTTTCTCCCGTGGTTTTTCCCAGCTCAACAATGGCCTTGTTGATTCCCTCATCGGCGGGCGTGAGACCTTCCGTCAGCTCCGGAATGATCTTTTTGAAGCGCTCCCGCCAGGCCGTTGCCTTGCCCGCGTCAATTCCCGACGCGACTATTTCGGACACGGCGCTAACCGGATCGGCATAAACCGGATAGCGGGTAAAGGTTATGAACGCTGAAGGATCCGTCTCTAACTGAATGACCGGCTTTGACGCCCATCCGCACTTCTCCATCAGGGCAATGGTTTCCGGATCAATGCCGATCACCATCACCGCGTCCGCATCTTTGAGCAGCGCCATGCCTTTATCGGTTTGTGCAAAAAACGACGCCGATCCCGCGTAAGCCTTGTCGCTGCCGCGCATAATACCGGCACTCAAACGCGTCGTGATCACCGGCAGTCCCGCTTCATTCAAAAGCTTGCGGATATCGCGGTAACGTCCGGCCCGGCCGATGCCCTGACCGACAACAACCAGCGCGCGTTCAGCCTTTTTCAGAACGGCCGCGGCTTCCGCAATTTGTGATGCCACGCCCGCAATATTCGCCTCCCGCTGAACAACGGGAACCTTCTTCAAATCATTCGCGCTCCACCAGCCGCGTTTGAACAGAATATCCACCGGCACATCAATATGCACCGGACCGGGAATGCCCGTGTAGGCTTCACGAAATCCCCGTATCAGCATTTGCGGAATCCGTTTCCAGTGATACACGATCGTGTTCCACTTGGTCAGCGGAAAATAAATCTCATCCTGATTGCAGGCCTGAAGATTTTCCTGATGCGGTTTCATCTTCCAGCTCTGAACCTGCGGCGCCAGTGAAATGACCGGCAGATAATTCAGCCACGCCCAGGCCAGTCCTCCGACCTCGTAGACAACCCCCGCGCCGACGGTCGTCAGAGAAGCCGCCGGCAATCCCGTAGAGGCTGTATAACCGGCGGCCATCAGAGGAGTCACCGTTTCGCAACGGGGGATGAATAAATCGATATCGTCTCTGCGGCCGATCGTGTCGTACATCGTGCCCATCTGTCCGCCGATGATGGAAAACACCTGCCGCACGCCCTGCTTTCGCAGACAATCAACCAAAACTTCTCCACCTGTAATCAAGTTCATATTATGACCTCCCTGTCCGCAGATTAATTCTGAGCAGTGCTTTGATGACGTAGCTTAACTGATAAATATTGCGCCACAATCCCGCCTTACGCATCAGCCAGACACTTTGGAGAAACTTCAGCGGGTTCATGTATTTCAGCGCTCCGTCGAATTCCACCAGCGCGAAACTCAAAAGGCTGTCGGGGGTGTTGGTCTTGTCGGTAATGCATTCAATCACTGCCGGCCCTCCAGACCGGCGCACCCGTTCATAAGCCGGGAAAAGATCTTCGGCCCTTGTCACCTTCTCGGCGTTCAGTCCGAATCCGCGCGCAACGGGAACATATTCGATGCCGTCCAGATCCGTACCTACGAAATTCTGGGCGTAAAACGAGTTCTGTAACGCCCGGATCATATTCCAGGCGCTGTCATTATTGATGAAGATGGTGATGGGCAGATTCAGGCGCTTGATGGTTTCCAGTTCCTGAATGTTATACATGAACGAGCCGTCGCCGGTAACGAGAAACACGTGCGTTCCGGGAGCCGCCAGCGCAATCCCGATGGCATAAGGCACGCCGCCGCCCAGCGCCGCCATTCCGTAGGGATAAAAAACCTGATATGGATCGACGTCCGGCGCGTACATGGCCATATACAAAACCGTGTTGCCGCCATCCATGACCAACACCGGGTCTTCCTGTATCTGCGATTTCAATCTGCCGAGTTCCTTGGCAAACTTAGCCTGATGCATCATCCTGCCCTTGCTCTCCGCGTCCTTATCCAGACGCGCGGCACGTCCGCGTTTCAGGTTTTGCAATTTTCCAACCCAAGCATCCCATTTCGTTTCGCTTCTGAAATTATTCGCGCTCAGTTCCGCGGTAAGCTGATGGACAAATGTTTTGACATCCGCCTGAACCGAAACTTCCGGCTGCACATTCAGGCCTAACTGCAGGGCATCGATATCCACATGAATGAACTTGATATTACCCGACCACAGCGGCGGCAGTCCGAACCCGTCCAATCCACTGAAAGCTGCACCCAGAGCCAGAACGACATCTGTTTCCTTGATGGCCACGTGAAATACCTCGCCGGAAATATAACTCGGACCGCCCAGACACAAGGGATGGCTGATGGGTACCGTGCCGATGCCGGCCATGGATGTGGCAGCGGGTATTTTATATTTCTCCAGAAAAGCCATGATGTCCGGCCAGGCTTCAGATGCTTTAACACCGCCGCCGCAGAACACCAGCGGCTTTTTCGCGTTCATCAAGAGCTCCGCCGCCTTCCGAACGGTTGCGGCATCTCCTCTCATCCGCACGGGCTCCGCCGGACGCAGGCTGACCGGCGACGGAATGACAACCGCATCTTCCGGTATCCTCTGACTGAGAAACCGGAAGGGAATATCAATATGCACCGGTCCCATTTTATGATTGAAGGATTCATTAAGCGCTTTCATCATCTGATCCGGCGCCTTTTCCAGGTCGGCCAGACGTATATTCCAGCTGGTGACAGCCTGAAACGCGGCCTTCTGATCATAACGCCACCGCTCGACGCTCTTGTTGCCATCCGGTTCATCATCTTCGCACAACGCCAGCGACACCAGCGGGACTTTGTCCGCCCAGGCGTTGGTGACGCCGCAGATCTGCGAAATCGCGCGGGCCTTCGCGTCGGTCAGTACTGCAGCCTGAAGCCTTGACCGCCGGATGTAGCCCTCCGCCATCAACGCCGCCGCGGTTTCATTGTGAGTGGTAATGACCCGGACATCCTTTTCATTTTCCAGCGCCTGAATCAGGGGTTCCAATCTTGGCGTCGGCACAGTGAAGAAAAACTTGATGCCCTGTGAGGAAAGACAACGCGCTAATACCTGAGCACCCGAAACATCCTTTTGCATAGTGACCTCCAGGTTTTTATGTGCACTGAAGAAAATATGTGCGCATTTATTGTGATGACCGAGGCTATCTTAGCTATGAAAAAGTGTCAATGACGCGAACGGACATTTATATTGATAAAAACGGCCATCCGGCATTGATTTCATACAACAAACAATACCATAAGATAATCAAAGGAGCAGCAGGGTAACGGTATTAAGATGTTCTTTTGCGAAAATTGGCGGGGGTGTTTCCGGTCCAGGTTTTAAAGGCGTGATAAAAGCCGGCCACATCGCTGTAGCCCAGTTTTTCGGCTATTTTCTCCATCGATAAGTCGCCTGCCGCGATCATCTCCAGCGCCTTTTGCCTGCGGATATCGGAAAGAATATCTTTATAGGAAGTTCCTTCCGCGTTCAGTCTACGCCGGATGGTGCGTTCGGGCATGTTGATGCGTTGTGCCAGTTGATCAAGTGTCGGGAAGTCGCCATCCGTAAACAAAAGTTCATGCCTGATTTTATCCCTGAGGCTCGTGCTCTCATTGAGACGCTCGCATAGCTGTCTGCATTCCTGTTCAAGAATTTTCTTTGTCAGCGGGTTCGCGTGCTTGAGCGGCCTGTCCAGAAGCGCGGCATCGAATAAAATCATATGGCCGGGCGTGTCAAAGATTACCGGACAATGAAATATCTCCTGATATCTGGCCGCGTAGTCCGGCGCGGGATATGCAATGCGTATTTCATGGAAAACATTCACATCATCCAGAATCATGGCGCAAATCGTATGCAAGGAGACAATCTCCGTTTCGAAAATATAGCGGCGGAAATCCTCGATGTTGACCAGTTCCGTCAGCCGGACACACCCCCTGTTTCCTTCCACGGTCAAATCGTACTGAAAATATGTGGAGGCCAGATCGATGTACGTCAGCATTAAATGAAGCGCATCGAAAGCGGTTTCACAACACATGGCCGCCATACCCAGTTTGCCTTTGGAAATCAGATGGTGATGCGGCCCCAGATCCAGACCGATTAAAGGCGCGGGAGCAAGCTGGGCGAGTCTGCGGCCGACCATGATTTCCTGCGCGGTCGTAATAATGCGAAGGGGATCATCCAATTCCCACATGTCGATGCCGCTGCCTGCCAGAATTTTCAGCGGATCGATACCGAACTGACGCGCGGCGCGCACGAACACGACCACGTTGTTGATGGAGCGCAAAACGCTTAGACTGCCTTTTGACTTTATGCGGAATTTTCCACTCATTAATTTATCATCCCACGAAGAGGTCCACGACGACGGCCACCAAGTATTCTCATGATAAATAAGGACGTATTTCAAATTTCTTTTTGCATTGAATTTTCAACGTGTCAATCCGAATTTTCGATATTCGCAATCGAAATCTTCCCAAGCACCGGCGCGTTATTGCTCGGGGTATTTAGGGTATTTACATAATAATTATTTTTACGTATATTAAATAAAAACACTTAGGAGATTGTCTAAATTATTTAAATCTATGTTCAGTCTATTTCCCGAGAATGATTACAACCAGACTTTAAGAATCAAAAGATTCCTCATCGCCTTCGTCGCGTATATTATGTGGAACGCCATCGGCATTGCCAGCTATGCACTGGGACTGTCGAAAGCGCCGTTATCCGTTCTGATCGCCGCTGTTACCGCAAACCTTTTCGTTAATGTCCTGTTGTTCGCGGTCTTCAGAACGGGATTAAATAAAAAAGCCAACGATCCGAGCCTGACGCTGCTCCAGATGGCAATAGCCACCTTCTGGATTATGGTGGTGATGTATTATGCCGATGAAAGCAGGGGCGCATGTCTTCTGGTTTATATGGTTGTGCTTGTGTTCGGATTTTTCCGGTTGAGAGTCCGGCAATTCCTCCTGTTATCTTTATATGCCTGGGTTAATTTTGCCGCTGTTATTTTTCTGATTTACAAGTTCAACCCCGAATCGATCAATATGAAAGCCGACATATTGAACATCATCGTCCTTGCAATGATTCTGCCTTGGTTCGCTGTAATCGGCGGATACATTAATAACCTCCGGACAAACATTTCAAAAGCCCTGACCACCATCGAGCGCCTGACGGACAACATCAAAGATGTCATTTTCGTCGTGGACATGCAGATGCAATATACCTATGTCAGCCCTTCCGTAAAAAGCCTGAGGGGCTACGAACCGGAAGACGTGATGAAGCAGACGCTGGCTGATTCCTTTGCCCCCTCATCACTGAACAAGGCCGTGAAAACCTTGACCGATATAATGGAAATGGAAAAATCCGGCGGGACAGATGCCCTGGAACGGACACTGCAACTGGAAATCAACCTCAAAGACGGCTCGACCGTATGGACGGAAACAAAGTTTTCCATTGTGCGGGACAAGAAAATGAAAGCCGTCGGCATTCTGGGAGTGAGCCGCGACATTACCGAACGCAAGCGGGCCGAAGAACAGATTGAATTCCTGGCGACGCACGATAACCTGACGCAGCTTCCCAACCGCATGATGTTCAGTCATCTGCTGAATCAGGCCATTAAATCGGCAAGACGCAATAAGCGGCAATTCGCCCTCCTCTTCATCGACCTCGACCGGTTCAAACTTATCAACGATACCTTGGGGCACGACGCCGGCGACGAACTTCTGAAAGAAATGGCCGGACGATTCCGGCAATCGCTGCGCGCCGTCGATGTTGTCGGACGCCCCAAAGAAAAGGGCGATATTGTCGGACGTCTGGGAGGTGATGAATTCATAATCCTGGTCGAGGAAGTGACCGATCTGAGCCATGTCGTAACCGTGGCCCAGAAAATACTCAACACCGTCATGGCGCCGATGCTGCTGTTCGGGGAAGAATGCCGGGTCACCTCCAGTATCGGCATCAGCGTGTATCCGCGGGACGGCGAGGATGAACAAACCCTGATGAAGAAAGCGGATATGGCCATGTATTTTGCCAAGGAAGAAGGCAAGAATAACTTCCAGTTTTATTCCCAGAATATCCAGTCGCAATCTTATGAACGCTTCGCCATCGAGACCAACCTGCGCCGGGCGCTGGAACGCGAGGAGATGTATCTGGAATATCAGGCCAAGGTGGATTTCAAAACCAACACCATCACGGGCGTGGAGGCTCTGCTGCGCTGGAAGAGTTCCCTGCTCGGTCACATCACCCCGACGCAGTTTATTCCGGTAGCCGAAGAAACAGGGATTATCGTTCCCATCGGCAGGTGGGTTTTAAAGAACGCGTGCGCTCAGAATGCTGCCTGGCAGCGCCAGGGTCTGCCGCCGGTGCATGTGGCGGTCAACTTATCGCTTCGCCAACTCATGGACGACAAAATAATTGATGACATCAGAAATGCGCTCGACGAATCCGGCCTGGCGCCTCATCTTCTGGAACTGGAAATCACCGAAAGCATGATCATGTTCAAAACAACCCGCCTGCTCGAAGTGCTCACCAAAATAAAAGCGATGGGCGTCCGGCTGGCCCTTGACGATTTCGGTACCGGCTATTCTTCTCTCGCGCAAATTAAAAATCTGCCGATCGACACTCTCAAGGTAGACCGGTCGTTCATCCGCAACCTTCCAGAAGGCACCGAGGACAAAGCGATTATTGAAGCCATCATTGCCATGGGCAGGACGCTGAGCCTGAATGTTGTCGCCGAAGGAGTGGAAACGCCGGAACAGGAGAAATTCCTGCGGGAAAAGATCTGCGATGCAATGCAGGGATTTTATTTCAGCAAACCCGTCGCGCCGGAGCAGTTTGCCGAGCTGTTGCGCAAGCACAATACATTATTTTAAGAAGCGCCCATCCAGCCCGCTTTTTGCTTTGGCCATATCGCTCCCGACATGAAAAACCCTGTCATCATTCATCAATAACCGCCATGGACAAGATTCATATATTTATTGCTTGTATTAAATATGAATCTGTGAGCGATATTATAACCCTAATTTATGAAACAGGATGATATTCAATGAAAATCAAAACGCAGGAGCTTTTTAACTTTTATTCACATCTCGCCGGAATGATTGCCGCCGTCATCGGCACCGTCTATCTGGCAATTGAAGCCAGCCGTTCGGCGCCAGGCATTGTCACGGCGCTCATTTACGGCATATCCGTTATTTTTCTTTTTTCGGCAAGTTCGCTCTATCACGCGTTTAAAAAACAGGAAAACGAACTGTCCTTCTGGAGAAGGATGGACCGCCTGGCAATATTTTTTATGATTGCCGGAACTTTCACGCCGATATGCTATTTTTGTCTGGACGGCACGTACCGATGGGCCATGATTTCCTTCCAGTGGAGTCTTGTGGGCGTCGGCGTAATTTCGCAGATATTTTTCCCCAGAGCGCCCCGCACACTCTACGCGATGATCTATCTCTTTATGGGCTGGTCGGGACTTTTCACCATCAAACAGGTACTAGCCAATATGTCCTTATCGCAAACCGTTCTGCTGTTCTCCGGCGCCGCCGCCTTTACCCTGGGAGGCATTATTTACGCCATCAAAAAACCCCGGTTGATTCCCGGCGTTTTCAGTTTTCATGAACTCTTTCATATCATGGTTCTGATCGGCGGATCTTTGCACTATGCCATGATTTACGGAGTTTATTCCCGGCTTGCCTAGATGATGAACACATCAACCGATTCTCCCATAACCGGCAACGCCCTGGCCATGCTTGTGGCCACCGAATCGGAATTGTTTATCAAGGAATACGAACAATATTATTGTGAAGGGGAAAGCAAACCGCCGGATATCGGGATGCCGTTTTTCCTGCACACACCGGAAGCGGAGACCGGCGTTCTTCTGATTCACGGTTTGCTGGCCGCACCGGAGGAGGTCAGACCGTGGGCCGATTTTCTCCACCGGATGGGATTCACCGTTTACGCCCCCAGACTTGCCGGCCATGGAACATCCTCCAGAAATCTCTCCATGTGCAATTATCATAACTGGCTAAACTCGGTTGACCGCGGGCACGCGATTTTGAAAACCTGCTGTAAAAGAATTATCATCGCCGGTTTCTCTACCGGCGCGGGTCTTGCCCTGCAATCGGTTATTCTCAAGCCTCATGATTTTGAGGCCGTGATTTCCGTCAGCGCCCCGCTTCATTTCAAAAGATTTTCATCAAAATTCGCCGAAACTTTAAACAGCTTCAATCGCCTCTGCAAATCCCTTGGCCTGCATAACCTCGCCGTGGAGTTCATGAAAAACGACGCGGACAATCCCCATATCAACTATCTGCTCTGTCCCGTGAGCGCTTTTGTTCAGGTCAAGAAAATGATGAAGAATGTTCGTAAATCTCTTGCCGACATTAAGATTCCGGCGCTGGTAATTCAGGCAAATAATGATCCCAAAGTGGCGCCGCAAAGCGGTCCCGAGATATTCAAACGTCTGGGTGCTGATCAAAAAAGCTTCGCCTGGATTGATTATCCTATGCATGGAATCGTCCGCGGTGAAATCGCCGCTGATGTATTTAAAAAAGTCGATTCCTTCCTGCTGACTTACAATCTCATCAACTATCAGCCTTGATATTATTCTTTAAAAAGAAGTTTGATTATCCGGGGGAGATGACGAATCGCTCGACAATTGTACTAACTCCCTCTGATCTCACTCTTCATTATAGAAGAACCTATTAAGATTGACATTCAAATAGAAGTTGTCTATATATTATCCGTCTTTTATCACTGAAAAAAGGTTTTCATTCATGGCTTATACGATTACAGTCATCCACAAGCAGGATTACGTTCACTTCATCGTTGAAGGTGAGAACACCTTAGAGAACACCATAAATTATCTCATGGAAATTCACGAAGAATCCGTCGCTAAAAAATACAAACGCATTCTCATTGAAGAGCGTCTTGAGGGGCCATTACTCGGGACAATGGATATTTATGATATCGTCTCAAAAGCAAGCCAGGATTTCTTCGGTTCGTTCAGCGCCATTGCCTATGTCGATATTCAAATCGACAGTAAAACGATTAACTTTATAGAAAATCTCGGCGTCAACCGGTCTCTGCCCCTGCACGCTTTTTCGACCGTAGAAAAAGCCGAAAAATGGCTAATCAGCAAAAAATGACGACGACGATTGCCGATCATGCATCTTTCAACTCAAGCATGAAATAAAAATCTTTATCTCCCGCTGAAATACTCCTGACGCGTTTCGCAACAGATTTCCTTCCGAAGATTTTGAGAGCCTGTTGATTGTAACCCATCACAAGATTCTCGAAGTTATGATTCTTGATCGTAATCCCGGTGATTATAATGTGAATGATATTGTTCTCGAATTTAGACGCAAACACACCCGCATCAAAAAATATCGCCCAGATTTTAGGCAGGATATTCACGACGAACTGATTGAGATCTTTGGTAAGCATATAGGCCTGATGCGGACCGCCAGGCTCCAGAAGAGACTTGGCGCCCAGCTTCCCGAACATCGAGTACACCGCTTTGTCGTTGTTGAAGAATTCCCTGCACATCTCGTCAAAGAAAATCATGACTTTTTCCACCGGAACGAGAGTAACGGACATGATAACCGTGTCTTTAAAATATTTGTCCTTCTCAGCCAGTTTGGCCATGAAGGTATTCCAGCGTTGTTCACCGAAGCCAGCAACCATATTATTCTTGGTGATAACAATAATATTGCCCTTTGCGTTCATATCTGCCTCCCGAAAGTAAAAATGTCTGCGTTCTTCATGAATGTTTTCATAACATACCATGTAATTGCTTTGCAAATTTTATGTATAAATTGCCGCTGGCATCACGAAGCAGGAAACATAGTACGGATCGGATCTTCAGGCCCGTTAAGAAATCGAACCTGAATGTTCGGACTACAATTTCCGCTTAACTTTTAGCAAACTTTACCATATCCCAGTCTGCGTCCTGCCAGGCGGCAAAGGTCTCGCGGAACGCCTTTACCCTTTCATAACTCAAAACCGTCGTATGAACGCAGGCCACGTCCGTCTGCTGGAAAAGAATTTCCCCCGTGGGAGCAATGACGCACGAATCGCCGCTATAGGCATGGCCTTTGCCATCCTGCCCTACCCTGTTCACACCGATAACATAGCTCTGATTTTCCACCGCTCTTGCCGGGAGCAAGAGCTGCCAGTGATGCGCTCTTTTGGCGGGCCAGTTAGCAATATAGATCGCCGCGTCATACTGGTTTTGAATATTCCTGCACCAGACCGGGAAACGTAAATCGTAACAGATAAAGGTGCGTAGCTTCCAACCGTTGACCTCAACCGTCAGATGACTGTTCCCCGGCGAGAACACCTTGTTCTCGCCCGCCATTCTGAAGAGGTGCTTTTTATCGTACGTCAGAATTTCGCCGTCCGGTTTCGCCCAGACAAGCCGGTTGAAATATTTGTTGTCTTCC
>JASEHT010000047.1 GCA_030018675.1 Smithella sp. | reverse complement strand
CGCCGCCGGAATGCTGGAAGACATGATCCGGCAGGAAGAACCGAAATAGAATGCCATTATGTCTTGACTCAGCTTATATCCTTCCCCTTTGTCGCCATCATAAAACCGGCGTGTTTTACATTCTTGATGGATTTTAATTTCTGATAGAGTGTTTCTATTTCTTTTGATTTGCCCTTGGTCACAATAATTTCAAAACAATTGTGATGATCCATGTGAATATGCTGTGTCGAGAGGATGCAGGTGTGATAATCATGCTGTATATCCAGCACTTTCGTTACCAGTTCTCTTGTGTGATGATCATAGACCAGCGTAATGGCTCCCGTCACTTCCCTGTTTTCCGTCCATTCCTCCTTGACCAACTCCTCTCTGATCATATCGCGCAGCGCTTCGGATCGGTTGGTGTACTTTCGCTGTTGGATAAGCCGATCAAATTTGGTCAGCAATTCCTGCTCTATCGATACACCGAACCTTACCAGTTTAGAAGACATGATGACACCCCCTCTCAATATGTTCTTTTTCTATATAAACAGCATGAAGGCGGGTCAAGTGCTATCTTTCAATAACCCGGCTGCTTATCGGCAAAATTTCTCATTGACAGCCCCGATATAGTGTGACACAGAAAATACAATCGTAGCACACGCGACATGGGAATGCCTCAATGAGATGATGAGACAGAGCATCAAGATGATCACATTGAACAGGGGATCAAAAATGAAACAATGGATTTGTAGGTTAATCAGTATCTTCTTTCTGCTGATCGTCCCGTACCAGGCCGTAGCGGCTGAACCGGAAAGCGAAACTCTCTTCCGGCTGGAAGAGTTCATCGTGGTAGCTCCACCGATTATTGAAGGAACAACGGTAACGGCCTCCGGCAATCAGGTAACAACCGTCAGTATAGAACAAATTGATGACTTAAACGCGCAGGATTTGCCATCCGCTCTGCGGCGAACACCGGGGGTTGTCATTTCCCGTCATAATTACGTGGGCAGTTTCGGCGGCGGCGACGGCGGCGCCATTTACATCCGAGGAATGGGCAGCTCCCGTCCCGGCGCTGAGATACAGATGCTGGTGGACGGAGTACCGAAATATGCCGGTATTTGGACTCACCCCTTGATGGACATCATGAGCGTGGACATTGCCGATAAAATCGAAATTTACAAAGGCGCCCATCCTGTTATGTTCGGTAACATGACGGCCGGCGCGGTCAACATCATCACAAAAAGTCAAAAAAGAGACGGTTTCTCAACCAATTTGAATCTTTCTGCCGGATCACATCATACTTTTATTGAAACGCTTGAACATGGCGGCAAAATCAGAAACACGGATTACTATCTGCTTCAAAGTTTCAAACAGTCCGACGGACATAGAGAAAATTCCGGCGGCGAGCTCCAGAGTTACTTTGGGCATATCGGTCACCAGTTTTACGATAAATGGAAGATTTCTTTTACAGCAAACGCAACCCACAACCGCGCCGAAGATCCCGGCCCCGAGAACCGTCCGCAGGAAAGACAAGGGACATTCAAAACCCGTGATTATCTAGCTATTTTAACGCTTTCGCATGACTATGAGGCGTTGCGGGGTGATTGGAAAATTTACTGGAATAACGGAAAGGCGCAATGGGAAGATCAGTACGATCTCAACAATCTTTACCATTTCGATACGATCACGGAATTCGATCACTACGGGATACGGACCAGGGAGTTTCTCAATCCCTGGCTCGGAGGGTTGCTGACATTCGGCGCTGACTGGGATTGCACCTCCGGTAAAGTTACGATTGACAGGGCACTGCCGCGACCGGACAGCTATTTCCCCCGCGACTCATTCCATATTCTTTCACCCTACATTTCACTCGCGCATGAATTTCCTCTTTTGAAAGAATGGACGATCACTCCCTCTGCCGGCGTCCGTTATTATCATCACAGCGATTTTGATTCGCATTGGGCTCCGCAGGCGGGCCTTGTGTTAAAGAATTCCCTCACCGACCTGCGCCTGTTCTACGGACGGGGCGTGAATTACCCGGGACTTTACGTCGTGGCGCAATCGGATATGTTCTGGGGTAAAAATGACATCTGGAGAGATCTTGATCCTGAAACAGTGGATCATCTGGAAGCGGGCATTGGACACTTTTTCAGTCAGAAGCTCCGTGCTGACCTAACCTGGTTTCAGGATAAAGGCAGCAATCGTCTGATTATCATCACCTCTCCGGCTCCGCCGCATTATGAAAACATCGCGGATTTTGAAATTAAGGGAGTAGAGGCAACGGTTACTTTTGAACCTCTGAAAGATTTTTCTCTCTTCGCAGGCGGCACCTGGATTTATGAACACAATCCGGAACATCTGCCATATGCACCGGAATGGACCGCCACGGCCGGCACCAATCTGCGCTTCTTAGAGCATTGGAAAATCAGCCTGGATACGACGTACCAGGATTCCCAGTACGTTGCCAACAATCGCGCCCTGAATTACGGCGGAACCAGTGTGGCGAAGGTAGACGGATTCTGGATTTTAAACGGCAAAATCAGCTTGGATTTTACCCTGAAATCATGGAACCTGACCGGCAATCTATTTTTGGCCGGAGAGAACCTGACTGACGTGAGTTATGCCTATAAAAAAGATTATCCCATGCCCGGCACCAGCTTTCTGCTGGGGATGAATTTGAAGTTATAAAGACTGAAAGGACTGTTCATGCAAACTATAAACGTTGATTTGGAACGGGCACAATTTTTCGATGACCTTTCTGACCGATGGGATACAAGCGGTCCTTCCCCGGATGCCAAAGAAGTCCTGACATTTCTCAAAAAGCTCAAAATTGACTCCGGCAAAACAGTGCTGGATGTGGGAACGGGCACCGGCATGCTCATTCCGCATATTTTTTCTTTTGATCCGGGAAACGTCATTGCACTTGATTTAGCAGAACGTATGCTGGAAAAATTACACAAGAAATATGCCCCTCGGTTCGGTTCAAAGCTCGAAATTTCACAGCAGGATGTGCATAAACTTGACATTGATGATGCTACCGTGGATATCATCATCTGCAACGGTGTTTATCCACATTTTCACGACAAGCCGCTGGCATTATCACAGTTGCGGCGCGTGTTGAAAACAGGCGGCACACTGGCCATTAATCATTTTGCGGGCAGAGAATTCGTCAACAAGGTGCACGGTTCTTCAGCCCATCCTCTGATCCGGCAGGATTTACTGGATCCGGTTACGATTCTTAAAGAAACAATTGCCTGCAGCGGATTTTCTTTAAAAGAATGGCGTGACGATGCCACGGAATATTACTTGATTGCAGAAAAATCATGACACATCAAGCCGTTGTCGAAATTAAAAATCTCTCAGCCGGATACGGCCATCATCAGGTATTACAGCAACTTGACTTAACCTTACGGCACGGCGAAGCTCTCGGTATTGCCGGCCAAAACGGCGCGGGCAAAACAACGCTGTTTAAAATTATTTTGGGCTTACTCAAGCCTCAAAAGGGACGGGTCAGCGTACTAGGGAAGACGCCAGACAGCGCTCAGACGCGCAGGTTGATGCGACGCCAGATCGGGTATGTTCCGCAACTTCAGACACCCGGGAAAATGCCGGTTTGTGTGCATGATGCCGTTATGATGGGGAGATGGGGCAAGGGATTTGGTTTTTTTCGAAGGCCGACCGAAGATGACCGCCGAAAAGTCAGCGAGATTTTACATGAAGTCGGCATATCGCACAAACACTGGCAGGAAGTCAATCTTCTCTCCGGCGGCGAACAGCAAAAGGTTTCCATCGGACGCGCGCTGATCCGTGAAGCGCCGATTCTGCTGATGGACGAACCGACCACATATCTGGACCACGGATCACAGGCGGAAATTATCGAACTCATCAAAACCATTCGATTGAAACACGAGCTCTCCCTGATTATGATCAGTCACGATCCGGAACATCTGGAAGCGATGAGTGATCGTATCCTTTTACTGAAAAACGGACGACTGGAAGAGCGGTAAATGCCCATGCTGGATTTTCTGACCATCCCCCTGTTTCAAAAGGCCCTGATAGCCGCTTTTCTTTCCGGTGCGGGGCTTTCTCTGCTGGGTGTTGTCATTCTGAATTTAAACCTTACAACCATCCGGTTTGCTCTAATGCATATCGGTCTGTTGGGTGCAGCTGTGGCGATGATTCTTGGATTTTCTCCGCTGGTCGGCGCCGTCACGGGAATTGTCATCGCCTCGTTGCTGCTTGGGCCGGCTGGTGACTTTTTGAATATGGATACCGGCGTAAGCGGCGTGCTGTTTATGACCGGCTCTCTCGGACTTGCCTTTCTGATATTTTATAAAGCCGGCGTTCCCGCCATGGACGCTTTTGCTCTGTTTTCCGGCAGCATCCTGGCCCTAAGCCTATTTGAGGTCTGGGTTATCGGTGCACTGGCAGTTTTAATCATCATAGTCTTCTGCCTGTTCTACCGTGAAATCCAAATGGTTTTATATAATCAGGAACTTGCCGAGAGCCTGGGTGTGCCGGCCAAAGCAATTCGCAATGCCCTGCTGCTCCTGACCGGATTGGCAATCGGCGTCAACATCCGCATGGTCGGCGCTTTGCTGATTGACGCGGCGGTCCTGCTGCCCGCCATGGCGGCGCTAATCCTTGCCAAAAGCCTCCGTTCCGCATTGCTGCTTTCCGCGCTTTTTGGCATTGTATCACAAGTCGGGGGTGTCACTTTTTCAATGGCATATGATTGTCCGAGCGGCGCCAGCATCACGCTGGCCGCCGTGCTAATGGTTATTCTATCCGCTGTTTACGGCCACGTTACTAAAAAAATAAGGAAGTGAAATACCCCTTGAAACTTTTTAAAATTAATTTTCATTTTAGACTTACATTGTTTCTAAATATTTTATGTATTGTAACGCTATTGAATGTCGCAATGGCACAGGATAAAATTATTGTGGTTGCATCAACCAGTTGGACAGCAGCCATCGCTAAAGCAGCCGGTGCGGATGAAGTCCGGATACTGGCGCCATTCGATTTGAAACATCCTCCCGAGTACGACTACCGGCCATCAGATATCGCTAAACTGCGTTTCGCGAATCTGCTGGTTTACGGCGGCTACGAACCCTTCATTAAAAAGCTCGCCGTCACCGCCGGATTCCCTGAAGATAAAATAATTATTATTCAGACCAGCAATGATCCTGAAATTCTAAAAAAACAGGCACAGATGCTATCCGAAAAAATGGGAACGCAAACACGGGAAGCCCAATGGGAAAAAGCTTTCGACAAGGCTCTGTCAGGCGTGCGAGAGCATACAAGAAAAAATAACTTCCGGCATAAGAAAGTACTGGTTCAAAAATATCAATTGCCCTTCGTAAAATGGCTCGGATTTCATGTGATCGGTGTCTTCGACGCCGATGAGATGAGCCCTAACAAAGTGATGGAATACGCCAAGATGAAACCTGACATGGTTATCGATAATTTTCATAATCCTCAGGGCAAACCGATTGCAGAAATCGCCCAGTGTGACTATGTAGCCCTGATTAATTTTCCGTCTGCAAAAGCACCGACGCTGATTGAATTATTTAATGAAAATGCTTCGAAACTCGGCATAAAGTAATTGCGGCTATTCAAGCTTATCATTCAAAATAGGGACATTAAAGTACTCAAATTGGGTCGCGCCCGGGGGTAATGTGGGGGAGCATATCGGGAAGTTCTTTAAATCCGTTATCGCTAACTGAATTTATCACCAGATCCCATTTTCAGCCACGCACAGGCTGTGTGATAATATTTCAGTTTAAGTGCGTCAGGCAAGGCACCGTCCGCATTACGATACCGGTTTACATAACGCTCAAACCAGTCATTGATTGATGTTGGGAATCGTGAGTCATATCTGCTACAGTTTCAGACGCGCTACGATGCTCATTTTTTCCTGCCTATCGCGTAGTTGCGTAAGGCCTTATGAAAAGTATTGGCGGCAAGCAGGGCGCAATGCTCTGAATCCTTGGGCATCCCGCCTAAATGTTCCAGGATGGAACTCTGATTTATTCTTATGCACTCCCTTACTGGCTTGCCTTTCGCCATCACGGTAGCGGCAGATCCCGCGGCGTGAGATGTCATGCATCCGTCAGTCGTATAGAAAATGTCCAAAATCTTATCGTTTTTGATTTTGAGGAATATTTCCATGGTATCCCCGCACGGTCCTTTTATCTTGGCATAGCCGTCCGGTTTTTCAAGCGTGCCGCAATTTCTCGGATCGTTGCCGTAATCAATAACTTTTTCAGAAAAACCGCCTGTTATTTTTTCCATAAGCAGATCAATCATTTCCTGTTTGATTTGTTCTTCGTCTTTTATTTGTTTGTCGCCCATCTTGTAACTCCTCATCGTTTATTGTCGGATCTGCATTCTTGCTATCCGATTTTTTTAAACAATCTGTTTACCGGCATCGGCCCCGCTTTTAACGGTATAAACAGCGGTGATTTTTGCCACGATGGCCGATTTCGGATTCAAAGTGTCTTTGATACTCTTCACCCATTGGACATCTTCTCTGTAGATTTCATCATCCGTGTGAATCGTGATATCAGCCTTAATCTGAAAACCACCCTTATCGCCCCACCAGGTCAGCGCTATCTTAGGATTTTCTTTCAGATTGTTTAACGTCTTGCCGAAATACTGGTCGGAAATGAGTAGCGTTTCATCGTCCAGAAATTTGACCGCGGCAATCGGCACAACATTGGGAAGGCCGTCTTTTGTTGCCGTTGCCAGGTATGAAATTTTTGACACTTTTAGACTTTCTTTTATTTCTTCGGTGACGTTAGCCATAAAATTAACCCTCCGTATCTTAACTTGCCATGCCTAATAATCGTTCATTCCTCTTCCCCAAAATGTTTGGTTTTATTGTTTGTCACTTAGCACAAAACATGAAAGAGAGAAAATAACAAATTCAGCGTGTCATCCTGATGAAAACATTAGAGCCTATTCTGAAAAATCGGTTGACTAACAGAGGGTGAAATAATAATGACCACCCAATATGAATCGACGGGAGATCAATGAAGGATAAGTATTTATATATTGAAACGTTCGGCTGTCAGATGAACGTGCATGATTCCGAGCAAATGGCTCTTCTGCTCGCGGACATGGGCTACGCGCTGACCGATAATGCGCAAAAAGCGGATTTGATTCTGATCAACGGCTGCTCTATTCGGGACAAGGCGGAACACAAAGCTTTCAGCCAACTGGGGCGTCTGATCAGATTAAAACAGAAAAATCATGATTTGATCGTCGGCTTTGGCGGCTGTCTGGCACAGCATTTGGGCAGAAAAGTTTACAGCCGGGTGCGGGGTGTTGATCTCGTCTTCGGCACACATAATATTCATCGCTTGCCGGAAATGATCGCCGCGTGTCAACAAGCGCGCAAAAAAATAACACGCACTGATTTTTCATCGAAAATCACTTCTCTCAATATTTTTGCGCCACCGCCCCGGGGTTCAATCAGCGCTTTCGTATCCATCATGCAGGGTTGCGACAACTATTGCGCGTATTGCGTGGTGCCCTATCTTCGCGGACCGGAAATGAGCCGGACGCCGGAGGATATCATTGATGAAATAAAAAAACTGGTTCAGCACGGCGTAAAAGAAGTTACGCTTCTGGGTCAGAACGTTAATTCTTACGGAAGGAAATTGAATGAGGCATGTAATTTTGTTTCACTCATCAAAAAAATAAATGACATTGATGGTCTGGAAAGAATCCGCTTTACCACATCGCATCCCAAGGATTTGTCCGATGAGTTGATTGACTGCTTTGCCGGGGTGCCGAAATTATGCGAACACATCCATATGGCCGTTCAATCGGGATCCAATCGCATTTTAAAACTGATGAACCGGGGCTATACCGCCGAGGACTTTCTGGAAAAAGTCGAAAAACTGCGACGTGTCTGCCCGCACGTCAGCATTACATCCGATATCATCGTCGGTTTTCCCGGAGAAACCGAACAAGATTACCAGGCCACTATTGAACTGATGGAAAAGATCAGGTTTGATTTGCTCTTTTCTTTTAAATACTCCGCGCGCATCGGAACAGCCGCCCAAAATTTGCCGGACGATGTTCCGAAAGATAAAAAAAACCGGAGACTCAAAGATTTACAGGATCTGCAAAACAAACACACGCAGGAAAAACATACGGCACTGGAAGGCAGCATTCAGGAGGTGCTCGTAGAAGGTCGCAGCAAAAATTCCGCACAGGACATGATGGGACGGGCACGTTCCTGGAAAATCGTCAATTTTAATGGAGGACTGGAATTAGTCGGTAAACTCGTTAACGTCGAAATAACCCGCGGCTATCTTCATTCACTGCGCGGAAACATGAAGGAAATCTGAAACCGGTCCGGCAGCGAATCAAACGCTATAAGAAGCTGATTCATCCATACCTCAATTTTATCTCTCAAAAAAACAAGCCACATCAATTGGTCGCATTAATGCAACAATGTCGCATTTGAAGTTGCATAATTACAACTCTATTCAACTTTAAAAAGATTCATCGATACAACAAGCAATTGTTATTATTGTTTAAATAAATAATAAAGCACCTGGCACTGTCCTTGCAATATTGTTGTAACATGAAAGAGAATGACATTTGTATGCAAATTGGAAAGGTTCGAGCAACATGAAAATTGCTCTGTCAATATGGAAAGATTGTATTTCCACTGTTTTTGACGCAGCAGACCAATTGCTGATTCTGGAACCGGGAGGAAAAAACGGACACAAGCGAACAATCATCAAATTGATCTCTACCGACATCGCGGGGCGCGCCAACGAAATGAAGGAGAAGCAGATTGATGTTCTGATTTGCGGAGCCATTTCCCGCCCTCTTGAAAATTTGCTCATGGCGTTGGGGATTCAGGTTCATTCTTTCGTGCGCGGTACCCTTGAAGAAGTCATTTATGCCTATCAAAACGGGAATCTGCAACATGCGACGTTTGCTCTGCCCGGTTGTTGCAGGCATCGTGGTTCGCGGGGAAAAATGAGGCTCAGGAATAGAAGGAATGACCCTTTATAGATATTGCGGGACATTAAAATACTGTAAAAAAGGAGAAATAAATTGAATCAATACATTCCCAAAAAACTCTTTTTCACCAAAGGCGTGGGAACACACAAAGAACAACTGCATTCTTTTGAACTGGCATTGCGCGATGCCGGAATCGAAAAATGCAATCTCGTTCAGGTATCAAGCATATTGCCGCCGGGCTGTAAAATTATCTCCAAAACGGAAGGACTAAAAAAACTTCTGCCCGGCGCCATTACTTTTTGCGTCATGAGCCGCTGTTGCAGCAACGAACCGCACCGTTTGATTTCGGCGTCCGTCGGCTGCGCGATTCCCGTAGATAAAAAAACGTATGGTTACATCAGCGAACATCATTCTTTCGGGTACAATGAACGCCAAACCGGTGATTACGCCGAAGATCTGGCGGCAGCCATGCTGGCATCGACGCTGGGAATTGATTTTAACGTGGACAAAGGTTGGGACGAAAAAAAGCAACTGTTCAAAATCAGCGGCAAAATAGTCGGCACAAGAAACACAACGCAATCAAGCGTGTTGAAAAACAATAATTATACGACTGTGTTGGCAGCTGCGGTTTTTGTTTTTTAGGTAAGCTTAAAAAGCTTTAAGGGGGTATTTTATGAATAGTAACAATCGTAGCGGTAGCGGCAGAGGTATGGGTGGCGGTCAGGGCATGGGACAGGGTAAAGGCCGCATGGGCGGCGCGCGCACTGCTGGTGTCGGCGGCAATTGTGTGTGCACGAAATGCGGTCATCGCGAATCGCACGAACGAGGAGTTCCCTGTATGCAGAAAAAATGTCCGCAATGCGGAACAACACTAATTAGAGAATAAATTACCTAAGAAAGGAGGTTTTTATTATGCCAAGAGGAGATGCAACAGGCCCCATGGGGATGGGACCGATGACCGGGCGCGGAGCCGGGTATTGCGCCGGTTTCGGCATGCCCGGTTATATGAATAACATTGGTGGACGCGGCTTCGGCATGGGTTTCAGCAGAGGCGCCGGTTTTGGTGGTCGGGGCGGCCGCGGCGGAGGATTTGGTTTCCGCAACCGGTTTTGCGCAACTGGCGTGCCTGGTCTGGCGTCATCCGGCGGAATATTTGCCGTACCATATCCCGACAACGATCCGGACTTGGAAAAACAAATACTTACTGGTCGGGCCAAAATGATGGAAAGGGAACTGGACATCATCAAAAAACGTCTGGAAGAATTGAATACCAAAGCGCAGAAAAAATAGCCCCTTCTGCCTAGCCTGCATGGAGCTTATCCATGCATCGCGGTGATGGCGTGTAAGTCGCCGCTTAGCGCCGTCACCGCAACAATTTATTTTAAAACAGGAGAAACGAGAATGAAAATTGCAATTACAACATCAGGTAATGACCTGAACGCTCCGTTGGACAGTAGATTCGGACGGGCGCCGAAATTTCTCATTTATGATCTGGAAACTAAAACATTCGAGGTCATTGATAATGCACAGAACCTGAACGCGGCACAGGGCGCGGGGATTCAGTCCGCGCAAAATATCGCCCGGCTTGGTGTAAAGGCTCTTGTTACCGGGCATTGCGGTCCCAAAGCGTTTCGCGTATTGGAATCTGCCGGTATAAGAATTTACAATACGTCTGCCGCTACAGTTCAGGAAGCACTGGAACTTTACCTTGCCGGAAAGTTGGATGAATCCAAATCGGCAGATGTTGAAGGGCACTGGGTATGAATAGGTGTGAAATTCTTTATTGGACTATCGGCATCATCCACAGTGAACATACGATAGAGGAAAATACGCCCATCCAGCCTGTTTACGCCAAAGGCTGCAAAGGGCACGTTGATCTGCTCCCGGAGTTCGTCGATGGTTTGCGTGACCTTAGCGACTTCTCGCATATTTACCTGATTTATCATTTTCACAAATCACGACAGGTAAAACTAATTGTTAAACCGTTTTTGCAGGATATTGATCGAGGCATTTTTTCGACACGTGCGCCGTTCCGTCCCAACCCCATCGGATTGAGTGTAGTGGAACTACTCGGGATTGAAGGTAATATTCTGCATTTAAATGGCGTGGATGTTCTTGACGGTACGCCGCTTCTGGACATCAAACCCTACACGACCAAGTTTGATCTTCACGACGTTAAGAAAAACGGATGGCAGGATGGTCTCGATCAAAAAACAGCAGAAAAGCGAGGAAAGCGAGGATATAAATCTTGAAAGCAGGTGCTATTGCAGCCGAACTAAAAATTCATGCCCCATTTACGGCTTTCGGTACCGTGACAGGTATCATCATTATGGCTGCTTTTATTCAGTTTAAGGTATCAAGAGAATTTTCTTATGCTTTATTCTGGACATTTCATCCTCTGCATGTATTGGTGAGCGCATTGGTCACCACCGCCATGTACCGCTCGCATTCCAGTGGAGGACTTTGGCGCACATTAGTCATCGGATACGTTGGCTCCGTAGGCATCGCCACACTCAGTGACTCGCTGATTCCTTTTGCCGGTGAATGGCTGCTCAATATGCCCCATCGGGAAATACATTTGGGTTTTATCGAAAAATGGTGGCTGGTTAATCCGCTGGCTTTTGCCGGCATAGCCATCGGATACCTTTTTCCGACCACAAAATTTCCCCACGCAACTCATGTCTTTTTGAGTACATGGGCGTCGCTTTTTCATATGATGATGGCCATGAGCACATCCATTGATGTTGTAACGTTAATTCTGGCGGCTTTTTTTCTGTTTTTAGCGGTATGGGTTCCCTGTTGTACGAGCGATATCGTTTTTCCGCTCTTGTGGATAAAAAATAATGGAGACGAAAAGAAATTTCCGGTCGCTGACGGGGGCACACAATGAAGATAGCTATTGCCTCCGGTAAAGGCGGAACCGGCAAGACCACGGTATCCGTCAATCTGGCGCGAATGTTTGGCGTTCCCGTGCAGCTTCTGGACTGCGACGTAGAAGAGCCGAACGCACATCTGTTTCTCAAGGGCGACAAAATCAAAGAAGAAATCGTTACGATTCCGATTCCTCAGGTTGACGAAGCGCTTTGCGACGGATGTGGGGAATGCGGAAAATTTTGTAAATATCATGCGATTGTTACCTTCGGAACGGCTCCGCTTATATTTCCTGAATTGTGTCACGGTTGCGGCGGATGCACGATGGTTTGTCCTACCAAAGCCATTTGCGAAATCGGCAGACGAATTGGTGTGGTAGAAACCATAAAATCGGATCATATTACGCTTATAGGCGGACGTTTGGATGTGGGCGTGGCAATGGCGCCACCGCTGATCAGAGGCGTTAAAGAACGCCTGTTGGATAACATGCCGACGATTTTGGACGCGCCTCCGGGGACATCCTGCCCGGTCATTGCCGCGATCCGCGAAACCGATATCGTCCTGCTGGTAACGGAACCGACGCCGTTTGGTCTGAATGATTTGTCGCTGGCTGTGGATATGGTTCGCGAATTGCAGATTCCTTTTGCAGTAATCGTCAATCGCATGGGCAGTGGCGATGGACGTGTCCATGATTTTTGCCATAAAGAAAATATCCCGGTCTTGATGGAGATACCGGATGACCGGCGCATCGCTGAAGCTTATTCCAGAGGCATCCTGATGGTGGATGCCCTGCCGGAATACAGGGACCTTTTTCAAGAATTGATTAAAAAAATCAACATAACAACTAAGATGGAGAATTAGAGAATGCCGACATATGAATACAAATGCAGCAAGTGTGGTCTGCACTTTGAAAGACAACAAGGTATGAAAGATGCGCCCATCAGAGAATGTCCGGAATGCAATGGCAGCGTGCAAAGAATCGTCAGCGGCGGCAGCGGTTTTATTATGAAACAAAGTAGCGCCAGCATACGCGACTCTGCCGGAGGCTGTTCTTTCGAGGAAAGCGGCAAGACTTGCTGCGGGGCGGACAGAAAATGCGGGCAATCCCCTTGTGGAGATTGAAAATGAGCACTGAAGTGTATAAATATATTTACGGACCGGTGCCTTCAAGACGGCTGGGACGCTCACTGGGCGTTGATCTGGTGCCCTTTAAAACATGTACCTACGATTGCATCTACTGTCAGTTAGGACAGACAACAAACAAAACAACCCAACG
>JASEHT010000046.1 GCA_030018675.1 Smithella sp. | reverse complement strand
CAGAACTTTTCTTTTTGTTTCCAGGCTTTCCCTGGCCACTTCCATCAGCTTCCCCAGTCTTCCAAAGAAATCTTTCTTGGACTTGGCTTGATAAGCAATACGCGGCATATTGATAGTTATAACTCCGATGGAACCCGTCAACGGATTGGAACCGAACAGGCCGCCGCCTCTCATTTCCAACTCGCGATTGTCGATACGCAAACGGCAACACATACTGCGGGCATCTTCCGGATTCATGTCGGAATTGATAAAGTTGGAAAAATATGGAACACCGTATTTGGCTGTCATTTCCCATAAATCATCGATATTTTGATCATCCCAGTTAAAATCTTTGGTAATGTTGTATGTCGGAATCGGGAAAGTAAAAACTCTTCCCTTGGCGTCGCCTTCCGCCATGACCTGAAGGAAAGCCTTGTTGAACAGATTCATTTCTTCCTGGAACTCTTTGTACGTCTCTTTTTGCGGCTTGCCGCCGATGATGACACTCTGGTCCTTGTAATATTTCGGCACGGTCACATCGAGCGTTACGTTTGTAAAAGGCGTCTGAAATCCGACTCTTGTCGGGACATTGATGTTAAAGATGAATTCCTGCAGGGCCTGTTTAATTTCTTTGATTGTTAAATTATCATAACGAATAAATGGAGCCAGTAAGGTGTCGAAATTGGAAAAAGCCTGCGCTCCGGCCGCTTCTCCCTGCAAGGTATAAAAGAAGTTAACCACCTGCCCCAGTGCGCTGCGCAAATGATTGGCCGGTTTGCTTTCCACCTTGCCGGATACGCCCTGAAATCCCTGCAGGAGCAAGTCATACAAATCCCAACCGACGCAGTAAACTGAAAGCAGACTTAAGTCATGAATATGGAAATCTCCATCGGTGTGCGCCTTATGGATTTCCGGCGAATAGATTTCATTGAGCCAGTAAACTTTGCTTACTTCCGAAGATATGTAATTATTCAATCCCTGCAAAGAATAATCCATATTGCTATTTTCGTTGATTTTCCAATCCAGCTTTTTTAAATATTGATCGACAAGATCAACTTCCATTCTATTGGCAATATCTCTTAAACGCGAATGTTGATCGCGATATATTATATAAGATTTGGCCGTTTTCCGATAAGGGGTCTGCAAGAGAACTTCTTCGACGACATCCTGAATTTCTTCAACAGTTAAAACTTTACCGTCAAAGAGTTTCTCGGCAAGATTTAAAACCTTGATAGTCAATTTACGCGCTTCCTTGATATCAAATTCGCCCGTGGCAACTCCAGCTTTGGCAATAGCGTTGGTGATTTTTTCCGCGTTAAATTTAACTAACCGACCGTCTCTCTTTTTGATTTTTAAATTCATAAAAACACTCCATTTGATAAGAATAATTATAATCCAATAAAAAAGATTGACGCTATATATTGGGGTAGGATTGTACAGTACCACCACATATAGTAATTTTCAAGCAATTATTGAAATAATTTTATTGATTTTTTAAATCCGGACTGAAGACGTTGAGGTTGATGAAGTGCTTAATTTAATTCAGGCTTTATTATATTCCGCAAAAATCATGGAGAATATGGCTCGGCCTTGGGTTGACGATCTTAGATCCGTTGAATAACCGAAAAGCGCTTTCAGGGGAACTTTCGCTTTGATTTCGCTTACCGTCCCTTTGGGATCCACGGATTGAATTTCTCCCTTACGAGCGTTGATATCTCCTATGACATCGCCCATAAATTCACTGGGCGTAATGATATCGACCATCATCATCGGTTCGAGCATTACCGGTTCGGCCAGATTGCATCCATCACGGAAAGCTGCAGAAGCTGCTATTTTATAACCCTGGGCGGAAGATTCGCCCTCGCGGAAAGAACCACCGGTGACGGCAATTTCCACATCCATAACCGGATAGCCATTTAATACACCGTTCATGGTTGCTTCCCTGATACCCTCTTCTATGATCTCGTAATATTCAGGCGGAATTACACCGTCGCTTATTTTGTTGACAATCGCAATGCCTGAACCGCGCTTCCGCGGCATTAAAGAAAGTTTGACATGTCCGAAGTGTTTCTTATCTCCCAGTTCTTTTTCAAATATTCCTTCCGCTTCCGCTTTCTTCTGTATCGTTTCACGATAGACGACCCGAGGCCTTCCCACATTAACATGACAATTGAATTCACGCATTAAACGATCAACAATGATCTCCAGATGAAGCTCTCCCATTCCGGAAATTATGGTCTGTGCCGTTTCTTCTTCGTATTTGACTTTCAAGGTCGGATCTTCTTCTATTAATTTATCCAACGCGATGGAAAGCTTCTCCTGATCGGCCGGCGTTTTGGCTTCGATGGCCTGACTGATAACCGGCTCATAAAACTCTATCAACTCCAGCATGATCGGTTTTTCTTCCCGGCAAAGCGTATCACCCGTCGTTGTCGTTTTCAGACCTAAGACCGCGATGATGTCGCCGGCGGAAGCCGATTCTATTCTCTCCCGTTTATTGGCGTGCATTCTTAAAAGCCGGGCAATTTTCTCTTTTTTCTTTTTGATCGAATTATAAATCTCATCATTCACCTGAACCTTACCGGAATAAATCCTGAGATAAGTCAGTTTCCGCCCTTCATCAATCATGATTTTAAAAGCCAGCGCCGAGAAAGGTTCTTTATCGGAACATTGTCTTATCTCTTCCTCTCTCGTCACCGGATTGATGCCCCTGACCGGCGGGATATCTTCCGGAGACGGCAAATAGTTGATAACAGCATCCAAAATAGGCTGAATACCTTTATTACGCAATGCCGCTCCGCACAGCACAGGTACGATCTTGAGAGAAATTGTCGCTTTCCTTAAAGCTGCTTCAATTTCCGGCACGGTAATCTCTTCACCGCTCAAATACTTATCCGCAAGACCGTCATCAACCTCGGCAAGGGTTTCTACCATCTTGTCACGTTCCGATGTTGCCTGCTCGGCAAATTCTGCCGGGATTTCCTCGAAGACAAGATCCATCCCCGACGTTGAATCATTCCAGACAATCATCCTTTGGTTGATGAGATCAATCACACCTCTAAAGTTATCTTCCGCGCCGGCGGGTATCTGAATCGGCACGGGAACGGACGTAAAACGTTTACGCATCGTTTTGATGACGCTGAAATAATCCGCGCCAACTCTGTCCATCTTGTTGATAAACGCTACTTTGGGAACGCCATATTTATCCGCCTGATGCCATACCGTTTCCGATTGCGGCTCAACGCCACCCACCGCGCAAAAAACAACAACAGCGCCGTCAAGAACCCGCAGTGAACGTTCGACTTCGATGGTAAAATCAACATGACCGGGAGTGTCAATAACGTGAATATCGTGATTACGCCAAACACACGTGGTCACCGCCGATGTAATGGTTATGCCTCGTTCCTGCTCCTGGGGCATCCAGTCCATGACGGCCTGCCCATCATGAACTTCTCCCATTTTATAAGATTTTCCGGTGTAATATAAAATTCTTTCGGTAACTGTGGTTTTGCCCGCATCAATATGGGCGACAACGCCTATATTACGTGTGCGTGATATTTTAGATTTTGATGCCATAAGAAAATTAAGGACCCTATTGTTTTTCAGGAATGATCAGTTCCAAATCGGGAGCATAAGCCCTTAGGGTAGAAATGTGACCTTGAATGGAAGAGACGTCCTTTCCTTCAATTAAAATTTTCACTTTTTGTATTCCGGAAATATTTTGCGTCAGGGAATTTGTCAGTGAATAAATGGTTGCCATTTCCGACGTTGAGCTTCCGGGATACGCCTTGAGAAGATTCTTATTAAAATTAACCAACGCCGTACCATCAGCGGATATCTTTACATCCCGGACGATCACGCCGTTAGGAAACGTATTAACCAACCCTGCTTTAGAGCCGTCCAGAAGGGCTTTGACAATCTCAGTAGCTTGCAGCGCCATATCATTTTCTTTGATAACATAGCGTTTTTCCGGTTTCAGGAAACGTTCTTGCTGATCGGAAAAATAAATTTCAACCATTTGCCTTTCTTTCTTCTGCGCGGCGTCCATGCCGACCGGAGGGAATATGGCACTGAAAAGAATGACAAAGAAAATAACCAGAATCACAACCCCGCCGCCGAGAATGATTGCCAAATACAATACTTTTGTCGATTTCTTTATCTTCTTTTCTTTTATATTTTCTGACCGGAGTTGTTTCTTGGTCGTCATAAACTTAAAATCCTCTTTTAAAAATCTTTGTTTATCTATGGTATTTTATAGGAACTGTCAAGAAGAACAAGTCTTGTATAGAATATATATAATAGCCCCTGCATTCAAACAGTTTCAACATTAAATGCAGAGGCTATTGTGAGCAAACATATATTGCTAGAACTTTTAAGCACCGGCAAAACCCTTTGTCTCAGGTGTGAAAATTCCGCAGGATATCCCGGTCCGATCCGTGGGTCAATCCGTTGGCTTTTCGAAATCATTTCTTGAGCTCTCAGCGAATTAAATTAATAGTTTTCCGCCAATACTTCATAATAGGATTGAGGGTGTTTACACGCAGGACACTCTTTGAAAGCCTCAGTTCCTTCATAGACATAACCGCAATTGATGCAATGCCACTTGGTGGATGCCTTCTTTTTAAATACTTCACCATTGGCGATATTGGCCGCCAACTTGCGATATCTTTCTTCGTGGAACATTTCGACTTTGGCTATCTGTTCAAACGAACGTGCCACGTCCGGGAAGCCTTCTTCTTTGGCCACTTTGGCGGCGTCAGAATAGAGCATTGTCCACTCCATATTTTCACCGGCCGCGGCCGCTTCCAGATTGCTTTTCGTGTCTCCGATGATACCGACCGGATAAGAAGCTGTAATTTCAACTTCACCGCCCTCAAGATATTTAAAAAATATTTTAGCATGCTCTTTCTCATTATCTGCCGTTTCTAGAAAAAATCTTGAAATCTGCTCATATCCTTCTTTTTTAGCAACACTGGCAAAAAATGTATAACGGTTCCGTGCCTGTGCTTCCCCGGCAAACGAAGCCAGTAAATTTTTCTCTGTTTGGGTTCCTTTAATTGATTTAGCCATTGCTCATCTCCTTTCATTAAATTATTTTTATTATACTATGCATTCCATGCAAATTTATCAACAGCCGTTTATAATTTATTCCCCATAGTAAACGCTTCGCCCAGGTATTCGCCCACGGTGTGGTAAGAGCGTTTTTCCGGCGCATATATGATGGGCTGAATTTTCAGAATGTCGGGCAGGCCATCCTCATCCAGCATTGATTCGTCCACTTTCACGTCGCAGATTTCTCCGATGAAATGCACATGAATTCCAACTTCAACCTGCTCTATCAATTTACATTCAGCGATCATGGGACACTCCTTGATATAGGGAGCGTCCACTGTTTCACTCTTTAAGGCAGTCAGTTTTGATTTTTCAAATTTATCCACATTTCTTCCTGAAACCATACCACAGAAATCAACGATTTCCACCTGAGCGGCGGAACAAACATTGACGGTAAAGGCTTTTCTTTCCACCATATTCTCATAAGTATATCTTGATTTTCTTAAGGAAATCGCGACGGCCGGAGGATCTGAAGAGCATATTCCGCCCCAGGCAACTGTTGCGATATTAGGGTTCCCGCGCTTGTCATAGGTTCCTATTAACCATACAGGAACGGGATAGATCAAAGTTTTACCGCCAAAAGATTTTTTCATAGATTTCTCCTCAAGAATCATTTAAAAACTGCCAATTGCCTGGTCAATTTTAAAAATCAAAAAAATATGTATTTCAAATTTATCAGAAAATAATTATATTAATATCGATACGAATGTTTGTATATTATAAATCATTAATCGCAGAGGAGAATATCTTATGACCACAATCATGCCGGAAGCGGAAAACGTCCAGAAAGCCATTAAATGGATATCAGCAAATTTGGAAGAAAAAGGTTCTCAACCTTTACAAGCACTCATAGAAAAAGCTGTATTTAAGTTTGATTTATCACCTAAAGATACGGACTTTTTGATGAATTTTTTTCGCGACAGCAATCACGTGAAATAATCAACGAAACGATCTCTGAATCGAATGAAAGCAGTTTTCGATGAAGAAAGAACTGCTTTCTCATTCAGGTTTTTCAAAAATCCCTTCAAGTCAGACGATTATACTACTTTTTCAATAATTCTCTGATTTCTATCAACAACTCCTGATCTTTGGTCAGAGGCGGAGGTTCAACAACTTCTTCCTGTTTCTTTTTTATAATTAACCCTAGAAACTTGACAATGAATATATACAGAGCAATGGCAATGATTAAAAAACTCACTACTTCTCCGATGAACAAACCGTAAGGAATTTCCTGTCCGTTAATAACCCACTTCCAGGTCAGATAACCCTGCTCGCTCGGCATAATCAAACCTACAAAGGGCATCATGATATCTTTAACCAGAGAATTGATGATTTTTCCGAAAGCGGCGCCAATAATCACAGCAATGGCCAGATCAACCACGTTTCCTTTTAACGCAAAATTTTTGAACTCTGCAAAAACCGATGATACTGTTTTCTTTGCTCCCATATATGCTCCTCAGTACTATTATTCAATTTTTGACATCTCTTCATAAATCCTTAAATCAATTTCACTGAATAAATTGTCATATTGTTCCTTCTGGAGGAGACGCCGCATTTCCCAGCCCGTTTTCGTTTGTCTTTCGGTAATGACGGAAAGCGCTACCTCATTTTCTTTCCAGTTCAGCCGCTGGACACGGGCCTGGGCTTTTGTGCGCCAATCTCCGGTAACCTTATAATCCGAATCGACAAACGAATTCTCATAATCGACTCTGGCATTGACGCCGATATCTTTTTCCTTAATAACTCTCGCGATCGCATTGAGAATAGCTTTTTCTTTTGCCTCATAAACATGACGATACTCATCCGGCTGATGGATGACCGTTCTGCCGAATTCCGTTGCACAAGAAACTGTCAGGACTATCAAACAAATAAAAAAGGTCAGGATACTATTATTTTTAATCATCAAAATAACCGGCCCCGCTTATTAAATTAGTTTAGACGTTATTACCGTTAATCCACCATGCATCTTTCTCTTTAAACCACCAAAGCGAGGAATCCGTCTTCACGATTTTATCCGATATTTTCCTGCCGTTTTCGGTATTTAATCTCTGCATGGCAAAACGTATCCATTCGTCCGCATATTTATTCCCTAAATCACCACACTCTTTTAACTGCAAAATAAGAGCGATTTGATCGGCATCTCTTGCGGTCAGGGATTCTCTTGTCTCTTTGCGATTAAATTCCTCAATAATAGATTTGACATCCTTCCCGAAAAAGAGACTTTCCGTTAATTCCGAAACCGCTTTTTCCTCATCGACTGTTACGTATTTCTTGTTGACATAATTCATGTCACCGGTGCGCGCTTCCGGCAAATCATGAAGCATGCACATCTTCAGCACCCGCAGCTCATCAAGTGCCGAGTCCATTTTGCACAGAACATACCCCACGAACACCGTCCGCAAAATATGTTCAGAAACGGATTCTTTGCCACTACCAAGAAATTGGTAACCGCTGCGTGGTGTTCTGCTGAGCATTCCGACTTCAAATAAAAAATTGGCGACGCTTTCCATTTTATTCCTTTTTTAATGTTTTTATCCGATTGTTCATCATTTCTGCTATTTTCATGATCTGTGTTTGCATAGAGGCCACGCTGTCCGGCCGCATACCGATCACTTTATCCAATTGTGCTTTCCAGTGCTCTAACGCATCAATCTCACTTTCTCTGACTTTTTTCTCAAAACGTTCCTGATATTCTTTTACAAACAAGTCATTCGCTGCCATTTCATCACCCTTTTGTTTTTTTTGAATTGCGCGGCATTATATCATTGAAGTTCAATCTTGCAACAACGAATTTTAAAACATAATTTGACACGGTCCGGTAAATGCTATAAATTACAGAAATAATAAATACTGAGAATTCGACGAGCAGATATGCAATCAAAATCAAAACATGAAGACATAGCCGGCGGACAAGCCATTATTGAAGGCGTCATGATGCGTCACGGCAACAAAATTGCCGCAGCAGCAAGACGCCCTGATGGGGAAATTGTTTTTCAGGAACGGGAATACACGCCATTGACGAAACGTTATAAAATTCTCGGATTGATGTTTATCCGCGGAACCATCAACCTCTTTGAGATGATGATCGTGGGTTTTCGAGCCCTGATGTTTTCAGCGGACGTCGCCCTTTCGGAAGAAGAAAAAAAGCCCCAGGGCTGGGAAATGTATTTATCTTTATTCATCAGTTTCTCCATCGCTATTTTTTTCTTTGTCATCGTGCCCGCTTTTTTCTTTACCAAGATGAAATATCATATCGACAATCTTATTCTCTTAAACATTCTTGAAGGTTTGATTCGTCTGGGCATGTTTCTCTGTTTTTTGTCGGCGACGCTGCTCATGAAAGACATGAGGCGTGTTTACATGTATCACGGCGCCGAGCATAAAACGGTTTTCGCCTGGGAAAACGGCGAAGAACTCACGGTGGATAGTGTCAAAAGATATTCCACCCGTCATCCCAGATGCGGTACCAGTTTTATTCTTTTTGTCATGATTGTTTCCATTCTTATATTTTCGCTATTGGGAAGACCCGATCTCCTGGAAAGAATTATATACAAAATCATGCTTCTGCCCGTTGTGGCCGGCATTTCATATGAAGCTATCCGCTTCACCGGCAAATATTCTCATTCTAAATTCGTTCAGGTGCTCAGCTGGCCCGGGCTGTTACTGCAAAAAATCACAACGAGAGAACCTTCCGACGATCAAATCGAAGTGGCCATTGCCGCCATGAAAAAAGTCATTTAATGCAGGATTATTTTTTTTGAATCTTCAAATTTATCATCGCCTGTTTTCTTACGACCCTCAGCCTATCCTTTAAAATTAAATATTTATTGCATATAACACATATAAATATTTGACTTTTCCTGTTAATTGAAGTATTTATAACAGTAATTCGTGTTTCCAAATCTCTTCGACAAGGGGAATTAAAGTAATGTTTAAGCGGTTCGCTTTGATGTTGAGTTTAATTGTTTTTTGTGCTGCCTTGATTTGCCCGTCGGCAATTGCAAAGGAAGATACGGCCCAAATCAGGCTAAAAAAAACTGCCGTATCACCTCAAAAATTATATACATACACGGTCAAAAGAGGTGATACCCTTTCTTCAATCATCAGAAACATTCCCGGCATTACGGAAGACGATCTATTCAACAATTATGAAATCATCAAAGAACTCAATCCCAACCTGAAGAATCCTGACAGACTTGAAGTCGGACAATCGCTTGTTTTACCGGGCAGGCCGATCACAGACGGTCCGGAAACGGAACGAATATCACGATCTGACATCTCCCGCCCTGCCTTTCAAAGTTACAAAATAAAAACAGGCGACACGCTTTATAAAATAATTCGCAGAGAATTGAAGGTTGACCCCGCTCGTACAAAGCAAACCCTCCAAACGCTTAAAGCCATCAATCCGAACATTCATAACGTCAACAGAATTTACGCCGGTGACGTGATTAAATTGCCCGGTAAAACTGTATTTGTCAAGGCTCCCGAAGATATTACGCCGTTCACCGATGAATGGGCGACAGGTTCGCGCCTGGCGGACCAGCCCGCAAGAGTCATAGAAATCAAAGAAAAGAAAAGCATGCCTCCGGAAGCCAGGCTGGCGGTACTGCAGAAAATAATTACCCAGATGAACGGAACCATTACGACGACAGGCAATTACTACTTGCCGATTCCCAAAGCCGGGCAGGTCACCATCGATTGCTCTAAGATTCCACTGGTCGAATTTGACGACAACACAACCGTATTTGTCGATATGGAAGACCGTACGCACAATAATTTGAAAAAAATGATCAGCGACAATTGGACAAATTTTTTCTTGGTCAAAGTTGACAGAAACGACGACACCATTTCCATTTTGAGAAAAATCATCAACAGTTCAAAGAACTACAGCATGAACAAGGCGAATAGGCCTTTGGTGATCGGTTCTGTTCCGCCCGTGGAAGTCATGGTTGACTGGGTCATTACCAAATCCGGCCCCAGACAACAGCCCTTGCCCATTCAGGGCATACGTTCGATATACGAAGATAATTTGCTCCTGCCCAAATCGGTAAAAAATTATTATGAAAAGAACGGGTTTATTCTTACGGAGATTTCCGAAGAAACCGGTATTGTGGGAAAACCCGATGAGCTTTATTCTTTGCCCCCGATTCCCGTATTTCCAACCACATCAGCAAAAGACTTGTCTTACGCCTTGCTGACCCATTTGGGATTTAAAGCCGATAAAGATGTTGACATACAGGTATTTGACGCAGCGAGAGACGGTTTTAATCTCGCCATTAAAGCGGATGTTCTTATTCGTAAGGATGATTATCAATATATCATTTCCTCTCAAAATCTTTCACCGCAATTTATCTCTTCATTAAAGCAGACCGGCCATGAAACCATCTTTGTCAATGACAACGATACTCCCCAGAATAACATAGAAGAGGTTCTGCGCCGCCTGGGTATTCCATTTAATTCCGGTATTTTTACATTTTCCGGATTGGACAGGAAGCAAGCCCCTTATTCTTTAAAATTCAATGGCATTAAAATTAATGATAATTTGTATGTTGTTAATTTCGATTTCGATCAGGAATTGCGTGGATTACTGCAGGAAATATGGCTATCCGATATAGCCATTTATTTATAATATTTCCGTTTGAGAATTTTATTATTCCTTTAGCCATAGAGGCTTGTCTGATTCATATCGCGTTTTTCCTTCATGTATAGCAGGTCAATGTTTATTAAAAAAGCAACGCAGGCAGAATATATATAAACGTAACATAAGGACGCTCATGGTCAAAGCGATCGCATTATTTTCGGGTGGATTAGACAGCATACTGGCGGCGGAATTGATTCGCAGACAGAATATTGATGTGACCTGTTTGACTTTCGTCACGCCTTTCTTTACCGCGCAGAAAGCACGAAACATCATCCGGCAAATTTCTCTGCCGCTTCTCGTTGAAGATATTACCGTTGAGCATTTGAAAATGCTTAAGTCTCCGCGCTACGGCTACGGGAAAAATATGAATCCCTGTATCGATTGTCATACCCTGATGCTTCATATTGCCGGCAGAAAAATGGAAGAAACCGGCAGTCACTTCATCATCACCGGAGAAGTCTTGGGTCAACGTCCCATGTCACAGAACAAACAATCCCTCTATATCGTCGCCAAGAATTCAGGCTATGCTGATCATATTCTCAGACCTCTCAGTGCCAAATTGCTTCCACCCATTAAAGCGGAGAGGGAAAACCTGGTGGATCGTTCGCAATTACTATCCTTTCAGGGACGCGGACGCAAAGAACAGTTGAAATTGGCCGCGGATTTCGGAATCACCAATATCTCTCCGCCCGCCGGGGGATGCCTGCTGACGGATCCGATATTTTCACGACGTTTGAGAGACCTTTTCCTTCATCATGGTGACCGGAACATCCGAGATATTAAACTCCTCAAATATGGCCGTCATCTTCGTATCAATGAGGATATAAAAGTGATTGTGGGAAGAAATAAGGCAGATAACGAAACTTTATGTAAAATGGCAACGACCGACGATCTGGTTCTTAATATGATCAGTTTCCCGGGTCCATTCGTTTTGGTCCCTTATGGAAATTTAGCTTATAAGGAAACCGCCGCCTCATTATGCGTCCGATACAGTGACGCTCCCGACAATACGGGCGCGGAGGTTTTATATTCGCGCGGGAATGTTTCAGAAGTAATCATGTCAACTGCGGCGGCAAAGGAAGACTGCGCAAAATGGACAATCTGACGAACGGTTGCTTATGTAATGAAATGCCCGGGACGTAATAAATCATTAACCGTTTTTACAGGACTAAAAACCATCAACGGCAAATTCACAAAAATCGTATTCCAGTAAGCCATAGATCCGTTCCACAGACCGGGAACTTCCAGCGCTCTGGCTGTACGTCCTTTTTCGCTCTTTTGTACGATTAAGTAGGCATTGTTGTTTACGTAGTTAAATAGATTGAACTTCCGGCCCTGATAATTCCTGAGTCCACAGACCATGTCAACAGGATTAAAATATTTTGATTGCGACCAAATCTTCCGCTGTTCTTTGTCTTGTTCATTAACGTGGCCTCTTTCAACAATTTGCAATGATATTGTTCCATCATTGTCAAGAACCCAGAAAGGCCCCCCTCCCGGCTCTCCTTCGTTTCGAACCATCGCACAAATACGTAAAGGTCTGTTCAATTGTGACAAAAGATATTTTCTTTTCAATTCCAGCGATTCCCTCGCCATATTCCGCGGGATAACTACATTCAGTTTCTTTGCACAAAAAGAGATGATATCCTGAATGTTTGAAGCCTTGATTTTCGTGCTTTTCAATTGACGAATCGCTGCAAATATTTCTTCCTGAGCTTGGATGGCGAAACCGCCTATCATTTTTCTATAGGGAATAATTTTTGACCATGCAGATTCAGGAGCAATATTATCAATGTTTCTAATAAAAATGAAATCAGCATCCAAATCGTTCAAATTCTTTAAAAGAGAACCGTGACCACCGGGACGAAATATCATTTTATCCGTTTCGTCCCGTAAAGGCATATTATGGATGTCCACCGCTATGGTATTGGTCGATGATGACTGCAACGAAAATTTAATGTTATATTTTAACCCGTATAATTTTTCATACCTCGGAATAACTTGCCTCAGATATTTGGCCACTTCATTCTTATGACCGGTCGCCAGGGTAAAATGAATCTGGCAATGATTATGGGTATCCCGAATATAATACGCCGCTTCGCAAATGTGTTCCTCCATCGGCGTGCGTATATCCCCGGATTTATAATAATGGAAAGGAATTAATGCTTTGGGTTTCTGACCGTAATTCAAGCCATCGCTGGATAGGATGTAATTCAACAAGTTGCCGATATTTCCGCTGTCTGTAATTTTCTGTTTTTCTTTTGCCTGCTCGATTAAGCGGAAAAAAGGCATTTTCTTCAAATTATTCAAAAATAATTGATCAAGCTTTTTTGATCCGAAACAACCCCTCTCACCGGCAACATACCATACGGAAAACATACGGCTGGCCGCCCCGGATGCGGGAACAAATTTCATGAATTTATAATTCTCAATATGACTTTCATAAAAAGAAATCAGATTATTTTTCTGTCCGGGAGAAAAT